>CAYRPK010000001.1:0-11346 GCA_964426175.1 uncultured Eubacteriales bacterium
CCATTCCGTCAATGAATGGCTATAAGGAAGTTTCATCTGTATCTAATGCGCGCGATTATCAGGCTCGCCGCGGAAATATGCGTTTCCGCAGAGAAGAAACGGGAAAGCCGGAATTTGTCCATACATTAAACGGTTCGGGCCTTGCAACCTCGCGTATCCTCCCTGCTTTAGTTGAGCAAAATCAGCTTAAGGACGGAAGCGTCGCTGTTCCCGAAGTTTTGCAGAAGTACCTCGGAACTGATATAATAAAGAAGTAGGGTAAAATAACCGAATTAAATATTGGATTGTTGCGATTAAGGAAGTTTTCCTCCTGGGGAAGCTTCCTTTTTAATAATAAAATTAACAATAAAAATGCTTTATTTTATGCAATATTTATGGTATACTTATTTTAGGATATTTTATCCTGAGATAAGTATATTTTTTATTATAAAATAAAAGTTACGTTAACAGAAAGGAAGAGAAAAACATGATAAAGGTTTTATGTGTCGGTGACAGCATCACTGAGGGATGCTGTTCAACTAATCCCGATATCCGCTCGTATCCTGCTCAATTAAACAGATTTTTAGGCAATGCTTACGAGGTCAAGAATTTCGGTTACGGCGGCAGAACTCTCATGACGGATTCCGACTGGCCTTACGTTAAAGACCCCGCATACGCTCAAAGCCTTGCATATCCTGCCGACATTGTTATCATCATGCTTGGTACCAATGATACTCGCGACTATAATTTTGAGAGAATTGATAAATTTACCGATGATATGACAGCCTTCATCGAAAGTTATCAGTCTATGCCCTCTTCTCCCAAGGTATATGTTGTTACAAGTCCTAAAATTTTCCAGACAGAGGAATTAGCCGAACGTTGTCTTAAAATAAACGAATTCCAGCGTATTGCGGCAAAAAGAACGGGTTGTCCTATCATCGAATTTGCACAAAGGTCGTTAACTATGGCGGACGAATTTCCCGACGGACTCCACCCTAACGACACAGGTTATGTCACTTTAGCTGAATATTTCTATGAAAACATCTTCGGCGGCACTCTTTATGACTGCACGGTAAAGACTGTTCCTAATGCAGCGGTGGATTTTTACGGTCAAACACATTTCGCTGATGAAGAAGGTCTTACAAGCTTCCGTCTTCCTTTCGGCTCTGCGCCTTTAACTATTCGTCTTTCAGGTTACGCAACAATAAGAAAAACCGTCAATATTACGGGTAATACCGAAATCCTCGCCCCCATGGCGGCAGGAGCAAAGAATATTTCTCAAAGCTGCGTTACCGTGGCAACAAGCGTTGAGGGTGATTTTATTCCCGAAAACGCCGTTGACGGAAATCTGCGTACCCGTTGGGCGTCAGCCGACGAAGGTAATGAACAGACCATAACGGTGGATTTAGGCGCAGAACGCGAAATCAGCGGCTTTATAATTAACTGGGAAATTGCCTATGCTAAAGGCTACAATATAACCGTATCTTCCGACGGTGAAAACGAAACTGAGATTTATTCAACAAACGAAGGGCACGGTGCGTTTGAAGAAATCATACTTGATACCCCTGCTTTCGGCCGTTATGTCAGTCTTAATATGACAGAAAAGGGTACTGTCTTTGGCTATTCTTTATGGGAATTTGAGGTTTACGGCAGTGTTCCCACGTATATCGAGCCTGAATTTACCGTTACCTATTTAACCGAGACCGAGCCTGAAAAAGCCGTAGAGAAAGCTGAGGATATTGACGGTACAGTAGATGATGTTACACATGTCTTCATAAAAAATGAGGATTGTGATGAAGCTTTTGAAAAAAATGCAAAGTGTAAAAACACAAAGAAAAAGTCTGTAAAAATCAGTATTCTTGGTACTGCATTAGCTGTAGCGGGCACAGCTATAGGTGTTGTATTAGTTAAAAAACTTATTAAGAAGCGTAAAGGAAAAAAGTAATCATTATGTCTTTTTCAATGTCTGTTAAAGATAATTTATGCAAGATAGAAACCGAAAAGCTCTGCTGCAAAAAGGCAGAGCTTTACGGTCTGTTGCTGTTTGGCCGAAAATTCGGTGGAAACGGATATGTGTTACAGACTCAAAATGCGGAGGTTTGCAAACGAGTTACCTCTCTTCTTTCCGAGCTTTTGGAAATAAATGCAAAGGTAAAAAAGACTCCGAGAAAAAAACCTGATGAATTTACGTTTCTCATTTCCGTAACCAGCAAAAAAGATACTGTCAGAATGCTTGAATTTTTCGGTCATTCTGTAAATGAGCTGTCTATCTCCTTAAATTATGCAAATATAGAGGATGAATGTTGTTTCTCCTCATTTATACGCGGTGCTTTTCTTGCTTGCGGCAGAGTAACTTCGCCACAGAGCAATTATCATCTTGAATTTACCATTTCTCGAATGAGATTAGCCGGCAGCTTTAATAAATTTCTTTCAGAAAGCTTCCCCACGGTTCTTGTTTCCTCGCGTGCAAACAGCGTTCTTATCTATTTTAAGGATAGTGAAACCATAGAAGATATCTTGACTGTTATGGGGGCAACAATAAGTGCCTTAGAGCTTATGAACGTTAAAGTTTATAAGGATCTTCGCAATCGAGTTAACCGCCTTTCAAATTGTGAAGCGGCAAATTTAAGTAAAACTGTTCAGGCATCAAATCAGCAGATCGCGGCAATTAAAAAAATCAGTGCCCACGGAGGTACAAGACATCTCCCTCCCGAACTCAGAGAAATGGCAAGACTCAGGCTTCACAATCCCTCCGCAAGCTTAACTGAGCTTGGAAAAATGGCAGAACCGCCCGTTTCACGAAGCGGCGCAAATCACCGAATGCAAAGGCTTCTTGATATGGCAGCAGAAATTAAAGATAAATAAAAATTTACAAAAAGGAAAAAACAAATGTTTGATTTACTTTCACTTCGCAGAAAAATTATAGATAAAGAATTCTCTCACCTTAATAAAATGCAAAGAGATGCGGTATATACCACACGCGGCGCTGTTTTAATATTAGCAGGCGCCGGCAGTGGAAAGACCACGGTTTTGGTCAACCGTATTTCATATCTTTTAAAATACGGTGATGCCTATAACAGCAGCGATATCTCGCTCAGCGATGATATTAATGAAGATGCACGTATTCTTACCGCTGTATATGAAGATACTCCCTTGACAGAGGAAGAATCTGAGCGAGCGCAAAGGCTTTTGTGTGTAGGTGCTCCCCCACCCTGGTCAGTAATGGCTATTACCTTTACCAATAAGGCAGCGACAGAATTAAAAGAACGTATAGCAAAAAGCTTAGGAGAAGAAAAAGCATTTGATGTCTGGGCTTCTACCTTTCATTCGGCATGCGTAAAAATTCTGCGCAGAGAAGTTAATACCGTTGATTTCGGCTATTCCTCGGATTTTACTGTTTACGATGCCGACGACAGCAAGCGTCTTATTAAGGAATGTATGAAGGCTCTTAATATAGATGATAAGGTGCTTCCCGTTAAGCTTGCTCAAAATGTAATAAGCGGTGCAAAGGATAAGCTTATTACTGCAGGAGAATTTATTACTTCTGCGGAAAATGACGTACGACTTCGTCAGATAGGTAATATTTACGCAATGTACCAAAGCCGCTTATCCGCCTCAAACGCCCTTGATTTTGATGATATTATTATGAAAACCGTCGAGCTTTTTGAGGAATATCCTCAAATTCTAGATAAATACCGTCGCAGATTTAAATACATACTTGTTGACGAATATCAGGATACAAACGGAGCTCAATTTAAGCTTGTTAATCTTTTAGCAGGTGATAATGGTAATCTTTGTGTAGTCGGTGATGACGACCAAAGCATATATAAATTCCGCGGTGCTACTATTGAAAATATTTTACAGTTTGATAAAACGTATCCTTCGGCTAAGGTCATACGTTTAGAGCAAAACTACCGTTCCACTCAAAATATTTTAAGTGCGGCAAACGGCGTTATTTCACATAACATCGGCAGGCGCGGTAAAACTCTATGGACAGATAAAGGCTCGGGCGAGCTTATTACCGATTACTGCGGAGATAACGAACGTGACGAAGCATATTTTATCGGTGCGACGATTTTACAGGGTATAACAAAGGATAACCGAAGCGGCAAGGATTTTGCAATACTTTACCGTAATAATGCAATGTCAAATATTATTGAAACCACTCTTGCAAAAATGGGTATCCCATATCGCGTTATCGGCGGTCACCGCTTTTATGAAAGAAAGGAAATTCGCGACGCTATCGCCTATCTTTCAGTTATAAATAATCCCGACGATGATATGCGTTTAAAGCGTATTATTAATGAACCAAAACGTGCAATCGGCGGTGCTACTATTGATGCTGCAGAAAAAATTGCACATTATGAAGGAAAGAGCCTTTATTCGGTTATCAGTAACGCAACAAAGTATTCTGAACTTTCACGTGCGGCGATAAAATTAGCTAATTTTACCGAAATGATAGAAAAACTCCGCGTTTTCAGTCAATCCTCAAGCTTAAGAGAGCTTTATACTCACATGCTTGATGTGACAGGGTATCTTGATATGTACCGCACAGAAAATACTCCAGAAGCCTTAGACAGAATTGAAAATTTAAACGAACTCCTTTCAAGTATAGACGATTTCTGTGATGATTACGGCGATGAAGCAAGCCTTCGTGCATTCTTAGAAGAGGTTTCACTAATGACGGATATTGATAATTACGATACATCTGCCGAAACAGTCACTCTTATGACCGTTCATGCTGCAAAGGGACTTGAATTTCCCATTGTTTTTGTTGCAGGAATGGAGGAGGGTGTTTTCCCTGGCAGACAGGCTATTTTTGAACCGTCTGAAATTGAGGAGGAACGCCGTCTTGCATATGTTGCAATAACAAGAGCAAGAGAAAAATTATACTTAACACACGCACGTTGTCGCACCCTTTACGGACAGACTATGCCTGGACAAACCTCCCGTTTTATCAAAGAGATTGACAGTATCCTTCTTGATGAACAGGGCATAACTAAGAGAGAAAATACGTATTCCGGAGGGTATAGAGAAAATTATTCTTCTCCCATAAAAACTTCAAAGATGTCGCCCTCCCCTGCTAAAAAGACAATTTTTGACAATACCAAAACTCAGCCTGAAAAGGTAGAAACAGGCGATCGGGTTAAACATAAAGCCTTCGGAGAAGGAAATGTTATATCATTAAAGCCTATGGGTAACGATATTTTAATTGAAGTTGAGTTTGATAAAGTAGGTGTTAAAAAGCTGATGGCAAACTTTGCTGGACTTAAAAAAATTAATTAACACTGCAAATTTGCATTTAAATACACTTATTAGCCTTTTTGTAAAAAATGTGTATTGTCTGACATTTTAGTTGAAAATCTCTTTAAAATATGTTATAATTAATATTATAAGGGGATAGTGTTTTGTGATTATTATCTACCGGAGGTTTAAATAGATGAATTCCATTGAAGAAGTCTGGAGTAATGTACTCAGATTTATAGAAACAGAGTATGTTTTAGAAAATAAAAAAATAAGTGAAGTTGCTTTTAAAACTTGGATTTGCAGTCTTTCTCTTCACGATATTTCAGGTGATACCGGTGATGTTGCCGTAATTACTGCACAAAGTGAATTTCAAGCAAAAACATCGCGTAAATATCTGACCTATATAACCGAGGGCTTTGAAGCAGTCCTTGGATTTCCTGTTAAGGTAAATATTATTGCATCTGTTTCCGAAACCACTGTTTCGCATAAATTAAATTCAAATGACGATTATTCTTTGCGTAAATTTTATGCAAAGGAAGAAGAAAATTCTTCAGATATACCTAATTATCATATCACTTCAAATGAAACTCAGCTTTCAAATGAATATACTTTTGAAAATTTTGTTGTAGGTTCATCAAATAAATTTGCTCACGCTGCATGCCTTGCAGTTGCACAAAATCCTTCGGGAATATATAATCCCCTTTTTATTTACGGTCCTTCCGGTTTAGGTAAAACTCACCTTTTAAACGCCATAAGACGCGAAATTCTTTTAAATAATCCTCAAACCAATATTTTAATGATCAAGGGCGTTGATTTTATGTCAAAGCTCATTGATTCAATTCAAAACGGTAAGGTCAAGGATTTTCACGAATCTTTTGTTAATGTTAATGTACTTTTAGTTGATGATATTCAATTCATTGCAGGTGCAGAACGAACACAGGAGGAATTTTTCCATACCTTTGACCGTCTTTTTGAAGCAAAAAAGCAGATAGTACTTTCCTCTGACCGTCCCCCGAGAGAAATTCATCCCTTGACGGAAAGACTTCGTAACCGTTTTGAATCAGGACTTTTAGCAGATATACAGTATCCTGATTTAGAAACAAGAGTCGCTATCATCAGACGAAAAGCAGAGGCTCTTAATCTTACCTTAAATGATGATGTATGTGAATTTATAGCAACAAGACTTAAAAGTAATATCCGTCAGCTTGAGGGAACAGTAAAAAAATTAAAGGTATACAATGAGCTTTCTCATGAAACTCCCACTGTAAGCCTTGCACAGATAACAATAGGTGATGTTCTTTCAGAGGAACAGCCCGTTCCCGTTACAGTAGACCGTATTTTAAGCGAGGTTTGCCGTATTTATTCCGTAACCGTTGATGACCTTAAAAGTAAAAAGCGCACAAATGCAATTTCCGTTGCAAGAAAAACCGCAATTTATATTATACATACAGTAACTCAAATGAGTCTTAATATGCTCGGAAACGATTTTAATCGCGATCATAGTACCGTCAGCTATTATTTGGACGATGTTGAGGAAGAAATGAAGAAAAATTCCTTCTATAAAAATCAAATTAACGACATTATTAAGAACGTAAAAAACTGATTTTTATAAAAAATTTTTTTCAACAATATTTTCAGTTTTCAACACTGAAATTTCAACTTTTTCAAATTTGAAAATTTTTCAAATTAATAACTGTCAGATTTTCCTCATCTTTCAACTTTATAAAAATACTGTTATCCCTTGAAAAATAAGGATTTTTTCCTCTTTTCAACATTTTCAACCCTATAATAATAACAATAATATATAAATATATCTCTTCTCATCTCTTTTTAGAAAGGTTTGATAAAAATGAAATTCTCATGCACTAAACAAGAGCTGTGCACAGTCATTGCAAATGTATCAAGAGCAGTCAGCAGTAAATCTTCAATTCCTGCATTGGAAGGAATTAAAATTGAAGTAGGAGAATATCTTTCTCTTTACGGCTATAACTTAGAGCTTGGTGTTTGGTCTTCCCTCAATGCCGATATTTCTGAAGAAGGCAGCGTAGTATTAAATGCACGTCATTTAGGTGATATCTGTCGCAGACTTCCAAGTGAATTCGTTACTATAGAAACCGACGAAAAAAATAATACAACCATCCGTTCGGGAAAAAGCGAATTCACCTTAATGGGCATAGATGCCGCAGAATTTCCTGAAATACCGTCACTTAATCAGGGTCAGCAAAACAGCAAGCGTTTTTCGATTAAGGGCGAAACCTTACAAAGTATGATAAGGCAAACAATTTTCTCGGTTGGTGTTGGAGATGTCAGACCTATTTGGACGGGTACGCTTTTTGAAATTAGAGAAGATTATATGCGTTTGGTCAGCGTTGACGGATATCGCCTTGCAATAAGAGATGAAAAGATAAACTTTACTGAAACGGCAGATTTTATAGTTCCGGGTAAAACCCTGCAGGAGATAGAAAAATTCATTACTGATGGAGAAACAGAGGTAATTATAACAACCGGAAAAAAGCATGTAATGTTTGAAATAGGAGATTATACCGTTATTTCGCGCCTTATTGAAGGTCAGTTTGTTGATTATATGAAGGTTATTCCTACTGATGAAAAAACATCGGTTACGGTTAACGTTTCTGACCTTATTAATTCTGTTGAACGTGCCTCTATACTCATTACCGAAAGACTTAAAAGTCCCATCAAGCTCTCTGTTGAAGAAGACATGATAAGTATTTCATGTGTTACCGGTGACGGAAAGGTTTATGATGAGATAGGCTTTACTCAAAAAAGCGGCGACGGAATGGAAATAGGCTTTAATAATAAATATATGCTTGATGCATTAAGAGCCGTTGACGGAGATGAGGTAAGATTAGTTTTTAACGGTCCTACCTTCCCCATCAAGGTTTTACCAAAAGATGGTGACGGATTTATCTTTATTATAGTTCCTGTAATTCCAAAGAAATAAGAAAAGGGGTAATCTCTTTGAAAATAAAAATTACCACCGAATATATAAAGCTTGACCAGCTGCTTAAATTTTCCGGACTTTGTATGACGGGCGGCGAAGCAACAGCTGCAATTAAAGAGGGTTTTGTCACATATAACGGCGAAATCTGCACACAGAGGGGAAAAAAAGTGCGTGTCGGAGATATTGTCACTCTTGAAGACGAAATTATTGAGGTAGAATAAGTGAAAATTCTCAAATTTTCATCAAAAAATTTCCGCAATGCTGTTTCTGTGGATTTTTCTCCGTCTAAGGGCGTAAATATCCTTATAGGGGAAAACGGTCAAGGAAAAACCAATATTTTAGAAGCTCTTTATCTCTTGACGGGTGAAAAAAGCTTTCGCGGAGCTTCAACGATAGATCTCATCAGATACGGACAAAATGAAGCATCTGTCAATGTTTCTTTTTTTAGTGAAGAGCGAGAACAGACTGCAAAAATGCTCTTTTTAAGAAATGAAAAAGAGAAGAAGGCGGTATTTTTAAACGGCATTAAAAAAGATACTCCCTCGGCACTCAGCGGAAAGCTTTGTATGGTAGTCTTTTCGCCAGAAAATCTAACTGTTATAAAAGCAGGACCCGACGAAAGACGAAAGCTTATAGATACAGCTATAAGTCAGATTACTCCATCATATCAAAATCTTATTTTAAGCTATAATAAAACCCTTTTTCAGAGAAATGCACTGCTTAAGGATATCAATTACCGTCCGGCAAGTCGTGCGATGCTTCCCGTTTGGGATGAAAGATTAGCTTCCGTGGGAGCAAGAATAATCAGATTGAGGGAAAGATATTGTACTCGTATTTCGCCGTTTGTTTCAAGGCATTACGAAGATCTGTCGGGCGGAAAAGAAGAAATAAGGATAAGTTATATTTGCGGAATACGTAAAATTTCATCTGACCTTTTTGAAAAAGAAAGCACTGAAGAAATAAAAAAAGCCTTTATTTCTTCTCTTGAAGCAAACACTGTAAAGGATATAGAATTAGGTTCAACCTCAGTAGGTCCGCACAGAGATGACCTTCTTATTGAAATAGACGAAAAAAATGCCCGATTTTTTGCTTCACAAGGACAACAGCGCAGTGCTGTTTTATCCTTAAAGCTTGCCGAAGCAGAGCTTTTAAAAAATAAATATAATGAATCTCCTATTTTACTGCTTGATGATGTTTTAAGTGAGCTCGACAGAAAAAGGCAGGAATATATAATAGGCTTAATCGGCGATAGTCAGGTTTTTATTACCTGTTGCGAATGGCATGAAAGTATAAAAGGCAGAATTTTCAGAGTTGAAAACGGTAAATTAAAGCGCAATTATACCCGAAGGGCTGAAAAAAATGAATAAAGAATTCATAACTTTAAGTGACAGAGTTTTATATAAAAAAAATATTATCGGAGTTTTTGATATAGATAATACATCGATTTCTGCTCGAGGCAGAGCATTTTTGAATGCTGCGCAAAAGAATGAGCAGGTCGAGGTTTTATCATCGGATATACCAAAAAGCTTTATAATTTATAAGGATAATCAAAAAATAAAGGTTTATATTTCTCAACTGACACCCGCAACTATCTGTAAAAGGCTGTAAAAGATGAGGCTTATCTGTCGAAGAAAGGAAAAGCAATTATGGAAGAGAAAAAGAATTTACTTGAAGAAGTCGTAGAAGAGGTAGCAGAAACTGCAGATGTTACTGAAGAAAAGGAAAAATCAGCAGCAGAGCTTGCCGCCGAAGCTGCTGAGCAGGAAATAGCAAGAAAGGTGCTTGAAAATATCAAGAACGCCTCGGAAAATATCGATCAAAATGAGGGAATTAAGGATTACGATGAAAACCAGATTCAGGTTTTGGAAGGCTTGGAGGCTGTAAGAAAACGTCCCGGTATGTATATCGGTTCAACCGGTCCCAGAGGTCTTCATCACCTCGTTTATGAGATCGTCGATAACTCCATCGACGAGGCTATGGCAAAATTCTGTACTCAGATAGATGTCGAAATTCTCCCAGGAGATATTATCAGAGTCAGCGATAACGGACGCGGAATTCCTGTCGGTATCCATCCGCAAAAGGGTATCCCGACTGTAACGGTCGTATTTACAGTTCTCCACGCAGGCGGTAAATTCGGCGGTGGAGCATACAAGGTATCCGGCGGTTTGCATGGTGTCGGTGCTTCGGTCGTTAATGCTCTTTCAGAATGGTTAGAGGTTGAGGTTCATCATGAAGGTAAAATTTATTCTCAGCGTTATGAAAGAGGCAATGCTGTTAATCAGTTAACCGTTATAGGTGAGACCGATAAACGCGGTACCGTCGTTACCTTCCGTCCCGATCCTGAGATATTTGAAGAAACTGTTTTTGATTATGAAACCCTTCTCACACGTCTTCGTGAACAGGCATTTTTAAATGCAGGTCTTTGTATAAATCTTTCAGATAAGCGTGACGAAACAAGAGAAGAGAACCGCGACGAGCTTTGTTATGAGGGTGGTATCCGTTCTTTCGTAGAATTTTTGCAGAAAAAGACGGGCAATGAGGTGCTTCATGAGCAGGTAATACATATTACCGGTAATGACGGCTCAAGCTTGGCAGAAGTCGCAATTCAGTATAATGACAGCTATAATGAGGTTCTTTATTCCTTTGCAAACGATATTCGCACCATTGAGGGCGGTACCCACGAAACAGGCTTTAAAGCCGCTTTGACAAGAGTTTTCAATGAATACGGACGTAAAAAAGGCTTACTTAAGGATAATGACCGCAATTTGACGGGTGAGGATTGCCGTGAAGGCTTGACAGCGGTTATTTCGGTCAAGCTGCAGGAAGCTCAGTTTGAGGGTCAGACAAAGGCGAAATTGGGTAATACAGAAATTCGTACCTTAGTTGAAAGTATCGTTTATGATAAGCTTATGACCTTCTTTGAGGAAACACCTTCTGTTGCAAAGGCTATTTTTGAAAAGGCTATAAATGCGGCGCGTGTCCGTGATGCGGCAAGAAAGGCACGTGATCTCGCACGCAGAAAATCTGCACTTGAAACGACCTCTCTCCCCGGTAAGCTTGCTGACTGTTCGGATAGAAATACCGAATATACCGAGCTTTATATCGTAGAGGGAGATTCCGCGGGAGGCTCTGCAAAGCAGGGACGTGACCGCCGCTTC
>CAYRPK010000001.1:11356-28110 GCA_964426175.1 uncultured Eubacteriales bacterium
GCTTCCAGGCAATTCTTTCTCTTTGGGGAAAGATGCTCAACGTTGAAAAAGCGAGAATTGATAAGGTTTACGGCAATGAAAAGCTTATGCCCGTTGTTACGGCTTTAGGTACAGGCTTAGGTGAAGAATTCGATATAACAAAGCTTAGATACGGAAAAGTCGTTATCATGGCTGATGCTGACGTTGACGGTCTGCATATAAGAACACTTATGCTTACTTTCTTCTTCCGTTTTATGAGACCTTTGATAGAAAACGGAAAGGTATTTATTGCACAGCCCCCTCTTTACCGCTTAACTAAGGGTAAAAAGCATTTTTATGCTTATTCCGACCGCGAACGCGATGAGCTTATGGCAGAGCATGGAACGATGGTTATCCAGCGTTACAAAGGTCTTGGTGAAATGGATCCCGAACAGCTTTGGGAAACTACCCTTAATCCTGAAAACCGCACCATGCTGCAGGTTGAGATGGAAGACGCTGCCAAGGCAGACGAAATTTTCACCATTCTCATGGGCGATAAGGTCGAGCCGCGCCGTGAATTTATTCAGAAAAATGCACGCTATGTAACCAATCTTGATATATAACTATTTGTAATAATTAAGAAAAAATATACAGATTGACATAATCTTCCCCGCTGGGGAAGGCTGAATAAAACGATCACTTATACAGAAAGGAATATGCATTATGGATGAAAACAAGGTAAATTCTCAGGAAAATTACGAAGAAGTTGAAGAAACCAGAGAAGAATTTATTGCGCGTATCAATCGCGAAAAAGAAGAACGCCTTAAAAGAAAGGCAGAAGAAAAATTAAAAGGCGAGACTGAACCTACTCCCATTCCCGAAGAGGATGCCCCTGCAGAGAAGATAGTCGACGAGGATGAAGAGCCTGTCGAAGAAGTCAAAAATGATGATCCTCCCACAGGAAAGCTTTTAGGTGAGCTTGATTTAATTTATGAGGAGCATGATATTATCGCTGCTACTGATATTCAGCTTGCAAAAAGCAAGGCGCTTAAAATTTTCAGAATTATTTTAGTGCTTCTTCCTGCTGCGATGCTCATCTATTCTATAATCAAGCTTTGTCTTGGTGATACGACTCAGGTCAGCAATATTGTGCTTTGTGCTTTACTTTATATTTTTGTCGGATATATTTATTTTGTATCTCCCAAGAAAACAGCACATCGTACCTTTATGGGTATTGATGAAGATCAGAAAAACGGCATTTTCAATCATTTTTCGTTCTATGAAGGCGGAGTTTATATTACTACTCCCACCGTCAGCCAGACCTTTGAATGGTCTCAGTTCCGTGAAATAGTTGAATGCCCTGCAGGTATTCTTTTGACTACCTTCGGAAGAAGTGCCGTATATTTCCCCGAACGCCTTTTAGGAAATGTTGACCGCAAGGCGCTTTCTGAAGTTATGATGAAAGAATTGGGAAACAAGTATTTTGTTACTGATTTTGTTGATAAAGCAACAAAAAAGAAAGAAAACATATAATAAAGCTTCTTTATTGACAGAGAAAGCAAAATTAACATGACAACCGGATTATCAGGAGATGTGATAAATTGCCCTTAAACCATGACATATTTGAGAAAAAAGTCATAAAAGTTGATATTTTTATCCCAAATAATGATGATATTTCCCAGCAGGACCGCGCGCGAATAAAGCGTATGTTTATACGCTTTATTATTGATGTTGCCTTTTTACTGTTCAGTCTGTTTTTAACGTTCAGTACCTTTGACTTGTTTTGCCTTGTATGTTCTCTTTTTCTGCTCGTTTCTTCGGTGACTGCCGGTAAGATGTATTATTCTGCCGCCGCGGGTCGCGGATTAAAAACCTCCTATCTGTTCTCTGCGGCATCCTTTTCGATAGTCAATGAGATAGACATGACAGAAATGCCATATTCCTCGATAAAAAGCGTTATTCAGCGTGATGACGGATTGGTAATTGAGCTTGTGGGCGATGTGGTACATTTTTTACCCAACGATGCTTTGGAGGAGAGCGGAATTCGTGATGTGCTTTGCTCATTTTTGCGGAAGCGTCTGGCGGGAAAATACAAGGTTTATGTCAAGACACGTGAACAATCCGATGCGGAAGAGGCATTAAGCACTGCCGAAAAGCAAGAGCGTATTGACAGCTTAGGTAAGCTTATCACTACGGTTTCATATACTGTTACGGGCGCAGATATGCGCGCATATCACCGCATAGTATTAAGACGGTTAGGCAAATTAAGGCATGTTCTTATCTCGGTAATAGGCGCATTTGCAACGGTTTTACCCATAGTCAATGCCATTACTCAGCAGCCTGTGTGGTACTCGTTGTTTTGTATTCTTCTGATTATTCTGGCGCTTCTCTTCTTAATTCCCAAAGTGGGACTGTTAACACCGGCGAAGTTATGTTTTTTTGTGGGGAAACAGGAAAAAATCGACTGCTTTGTTCACGAAAACGGCATAGCAGTTAAATCAGGAAATCGCCGTGTTTTTGAAAAGTGGGAAAACATGGATGAGGTTGTATTTGACGAAATCGACGGAATTTATGCAGATATGGGCGTTGAATGTACGGTCTTCTTACCATCTGACCTTTTAATAGGCCCTGTGGAAGCACTCATTAAAGAAAATTATAACCGTGCAATCAGCAGGAGCAAATAGTTTTAAAGTTTTAAATACTAACAAAGAAAGGAATGAATTTAATGGCGAGCGGATATAAAAAAATTGCCATAAACCCTCCCGAGGGTAAGGCGGTCGCGAGATATTCCGTAACTTCTAACGAAAAAGACCTCAACTTTGTTTATATCTTTCGTTCATTCATTTCATCGGTAATATCGGGATTACTCATTATCATTCCCATAGTTTTGGGAGGTTATATTATTGAAGCACTGTTTCAAGTTTTAAAAAAAGCATTGACAGATTACTCGGAAACCGTAGGTGCTTTTATTGAAAGCTGGAGCTTGAAGGGCTTTTTTAACCTTGTAACGGTACTTTACATTGTATTATTTATAGTTTCATCGGTAATTAAGCTTGTTGCCCTGAAAAAACAGGCTAAAAAAGATGCGTATAACGGTGTTTTAGAAGAATACGGCTTTTTTGAGGGAGGATATCTCTATTCAAATCATAAAGATTTGGTCAGAATAGAGTGGGATGATATTTCTCTTGCTGTGGAAACACCCAAGGGTATTCTTCTTTGGCCTAAAAAGGTCAGTATTTTGCAATTTATTCCTGCAAGGTATCTTTGTGACGAATATAAAGAGCTGCACGAAGTCATGCGCCGGCAGCTGGCAATAAAGCTCATAACCTTTGCAAGGCTTGGCAGAGAACGTGCACGGCAGTATGAGAATTCTGCGCGTAAGGTTACGGTTTACATACCTACCGCGGAACCTATTGCACAATTAAAGGTTAAGCTTGATATGCGTGACTTAACCGATATAAGTAAGCTTTGGCGACGTCAGATTGTAGGAAAAGAGCACAGCGGACTGTTTATCTGTGCAACGCTTGGCCTTTGCCTTGTTGCAAATCTGCTGTTTTTCCTTGTTGTGCGGCAGACGTCACTTCTCATAATTGAGCTGATAATGCTTGTGTTACTTTTGTTATATGCAGGATATCTTGTATGCAGAAATACCATTAAAGGACATCAGCTTATTATAAATAAACCTAATTATAAGGATACCGTTACCTATAATTTTTATGAAGATGAGGTTTTAATTGTTTATTCGCAAGGTGTAAGCGTTGTTTTCTATAATGACCTGCATACTATTTTTGAGGACAGCGAGGGATTAGCACTTTTATTCAGTAAGGAGAAGATGCTTTTTATCCCCTCGCGATATATGAAATCCTCGGCGGGCCAAGCGCTTTCTCATGGACTTAAAAAGAAATATCTTTCTCGTCCGTCCCGTCCGCGCGCCACGGTCATACCTAAAAAGAAGCCTAAAAAACGCAAAGTAAGCGCATTTGATTTAAACGACTGACACAAAAGACAAAAATATAAATTAAACAAGTCCGGCAAATTAATATATTTGCCGTAAAAAGGAAGGACAGGTTTTTAATGATAAATTTTGAAGGTCAAAAGCTCATACCCGTCGAAATTGAAAAGGAAATGCGAAGCTCCTACCTCGAATATTCTATGTCGGTTTTGGTAGGACGAGCTTTACCCAGCGTTCGCGACGGATTAAAGCCGGTACATAGACGTATTCTTTATACCATGTATGAAAACGGGCTTTATCCCGAAAAAGCATACCGTAAGTGTGCAGATACTGTCGGTTCGGTTTTGGGTAGATACCATCCCCACGGCGACGCTTCGGTTTATGACGCTTTAGTTCGTTTGGCACAGGATTTTTCTCTTCTTTATCCTTTGGTAGACTGTCACGGTAACTTCTGTTCGGTTGACGGTGACCCTGCCGCTGCCTACCGTTATACCGAAAGTAAAATGAGCAAGCTTTCAATGCGTATGCTTGATGATATCGAAAAGGATACTGTCGATTTTGTTCCCAACTACGACGACCGCTTAAAAGAGCCGGCGGAGCTTCCCTGCCGTTTTCCCAACCTTTTGGTAAACGGTTCAACCGGTATTGCAGTCGGTATGGCAACTAATATTCCCCCTCATAATTTAGGTGAGGTCATTGATGCCATGAACTGCCTTATTGATAATCCCGATGCAGAATTAGAGGATTTAATGGAGCATCTCCACGGTCCCGACTTCCCCACCGGCGGTATTATTATGGGCAGAGCAGGTATTCGTGCCGCATATGCAACAGGCAGAGGAAAAATAACTCTTCGCGGAAAAGCCGAAATTGAGGAAGAGGATAACGGCAAGAGCCGTATTATCGTTACTGAAATTCCTTATCAGGTCAATAAAGCAAATCTTATACAATCTATTGCAATATTGCACAGAGATAAAAAGATAGAGGGTATTACTGCCCTTCGTGATGAATCCGACCGCGATGGTATGCGTATCGTTATTGAGCTCCGCCGTGATATCAACGCGCAGGTAGTATTAAATCAGCTTTATTCCTATACTCAGCTGCAAATAACCTATTCTATCATTATGCTTGCTATTTCGCATAATGAGCCCAAGGTTTTAAGCTTAAAGGAAACACTCTCTGAATATATTTCTTTCCAGAAAGAAATTATCACGCGCAGAACAAAATTTGACCTTAAAAAAGCCGCTGAGCGCGCTCATATCTTAGAGGGACTGCAGGTTGCAATTGACAACATTGACGAGGTTATTAATATTATCCGCTCTTCAAAGGAAATCGCAGAGGCAAAGAGCCGCTTAATTGAGCGCTTTGAATTAAGTGAAGCGCAGGCAACGGCTATAGTTCAGATGCGTTTAGGTCAGCTGACGGGCTTGGAGCGCGATAAGATTGAGGCAGAGCTTGCCGAGCTTCGCGCAAAGATTGCTGATTATAATGATATTCTTGCAAACGAATCGCGTGTTCTTGCCATTATCAAGGAAGAAGCGCTTGAAATCAAGAATAAGTTTAATGACGAACGCAGGACAGATATTGCTGCAGTTTCGGGTGAAGTTGATATTGAGGACCTCATTCCAGAAGAGGAATGTATCGTAACGCTGACACATTTCGGCTATATCAAGCGCATGCCTGTCAGTGCATATCACAGTCAGCGTCGCGGCGGCAGAGGCGTTAATGCCATGACACAGCGCGACGAGGATTTTGTCGAGAGCATTTATACCTGCTCCTCGCACGATTATCTTATGTTCTTTACTACTCACGGTCGCTGCTATCGAATCAAGGGCTATGAAATTCCCGAAGCAGGAAGAACGGCGAGAGGCTTAAACATCGCAAATCTCTTAGAGCTTGAGCAAGGTGAGCGAATCAGTGCGATGATCTGTACTCGCGGCTTTGAGGATAGTGTTGCTTACGTTACCATGGTAACGAGAGGCGGTACATTAAAGAGAACTGCCCTTTCTGAATATAAAAACGGCAGAAAGAAAGGTCTTATTGCCGTTGTGCTTGATGAAGGCGATGAGCTTGCTTGGGTAAGTCTTACGGACGGTAAGCAGGACCTTGTAATCGGTACAAGACTCGGCATGAATATCCGTATTAATGAAGCCCAGGCTAGACCTTTAGGCAGAGCTACACGTGGCGTTCGTGCAATCAGACTTGACGAGGGCGATGAAGTAGTAGGAATGGCTGTCGTAGAAGAAGGAAAGACCCTTCTTTCAGTTACTGAGAAGGGCTTTGGCAAAAAAACCGAATTTGATAAATTCCCCGTTCAAAATCGCGGAGGTAAGGGTGTTATCGGTCATAAGCTGACGGATAAGACGGGTAATGTAGCCAGCATCAAGGCTGTTTCCGATGATGAGGATATCATGCTTATTTCCCTTTCGGGTGTAATTATCCGTATTCCTGCAAATCAGGTTTCTATCTATAACCGCGCGTCACAGGGTGTAACGGTTATGAGAGTAACTGATGATAATAAGCTTGTTACCGCAACAGTAGCACCGCATGAGGAAGAAGAGGCAGAAGAAAGCGCCGAGGTTGCAGATGAATCAAAAACAGAGGAAACCGCTGAATAAGAAAGGACGATGACCGTGACAAAACGCATATTTTCAGGATTAATGGCACTATTTATTGTTTTTACCGTTACATCCTGCAATAGCGGAACGGGAAAAAATCAACCTAAGACATATGAAAAATTTACCACTCCCGTTGTTGTAGGTCAGAATTCCTTGGCAGACGCCACATATTCTGATGAATATATCGACAAAGAGAGCAGTGAATATAGCTATGATTTAGCCTTACTCTGTTCGATTTTATCGTCAGCGGCATATTATTCCCAAGATGAAGTATCCATCAGTCTTACGAATTTAGGGTTCAGCGAGGAAAGAACCTACAATTACGACAGCGACAAAGCTGATAAGGTTGCATATACTTTAGCTTCGCGTGAATTTGACGGGGTAAAAACCGTTATAGCCGTGCTTCGCGGAAGTATCGGTAGTGAGTGGCAATCAAATTTTAATATTGCAGAAAGTGCATATTTAAACGGAGATAATTCTATTCTTGCCAAGGGCTATCATGAGGGCTTTTATAATGCCTGCGACGAATTTCTCACCTCTCTTGATACATACTGTCAGCAGGTAGGAAATGTAGGCAGAGTACTCATTACAGGTCATTCCAGAGGCGGAGCAGTCTCTAATTTGGCAGCGGCAAAGCTTTGCGAAATGGGCAATTATAAGGTGTTTTGTTATACTTTTGCCGCACCCAACGTCAAAATAATGACAGAGGAAGAAAAGACATTTGAGGGATATAACTGCATTTTCAATATTGCAAATCCCGAGGATACTATCACATACATGCCGCTTTCTCAGTGGGGCTTTGAGCTTTACGGAAAAATTCTGAAATTTGAAAAAACAGATACCGCAGCCTATGACGCTTTTCTTATTAACTATGAGGAGCTTGTGGGTGCCGCATATGACGGGGGCTTCGAAAACGGCTCGGATGATGTTGAAGCCTGTTTTTCAAGCCTTGCGGTAAATGTGCCCGATTTGGATGTATATTATAAAACCGATGGGTCTTCGGCATATAAGACCCTTAATTCCCTGTCGGATGCGCTTTCGGGCGGAGAATTTGACTACGGCTCTTTGATTTTATCGGCAGCCATGAGCGGAACAGCTGATTTTCTGACTTTCTTTATAGGGAACGGCGATACAGTTAACGAAGAACATGCCGCACAGACATATCTTTCTTGGATGCAGGTCGAAGGAATATTTGAAACAGCGGCGGCTTAATTAGAAAAAGAAATAAAGCATGAGGTAATATTATTAAGTAGCTCAGAAACAAAGGCTTCCCCTCAAGGGGAAGGCTTTGTTTAGATAAGATCCACGCAAGGAGCAAGGAGGGGTAAAATGCTATCGAGAATAAACAGCTTCGGAAATATGTGTATGCAGTGTTATCCCATAACAGTGGAATGTGATATGGTGTCGAGTATGACCGAAACCATTGATATTGTCGGCCTTCCCGACGCGGCGGTCAGAGAATCAAAGGAACGAGTTCGAGCCGCCATTAATAATACAGGTCTGCTTTTTCCATCGGCACGAATTACTATTTCTTTAGCTCCTGCAGACTTAAAAAAAGAGGGCGCGGTCTATGACCTGCCCATTTTACTTGCTATTTTACAAAGCGACGGCCAGCTTGATTTTAACGCCAATGGCAGAGCTTTTGTAGGCGAAATTTCTCTTGCAGGAGAAATTCGCGGTATAAAAGGCGTTCTTCCTATGGTGCTTTGTGCCAAGGAATTGGGACTCAGCGAAATCTATGTACCGAAGGATAATGCGGCGGAAGCCAGCGTTGTAGACGGAATAGCTGCATATGCAGTCAGCAATATATCTCAGCTTATTGATCATCTTACGGGAAGAATTCCCATGAAGCCTGTATGTCGCGAGGATTATATGAGTTCTTCGCAAAAAGCATACGGCTATGCTGATTTTGCCGATGTAAAGGGTCAGGTTGTTGCAAGGCGCGCAATAGAAGTTGCGGCGGCAGGCGGTCATAATATTCTCATGGTAGGCCCTCCGGGTAGCGGAAAAAGTATGCTTGCCAAGCGTATTCCTTCCATTTTACCCGAAATGACCTTTGAAGAAAGTATAGAAACCACAAAAATCTATTCTATAGCAGGAATGTTGCCGGCAGGATTGCCGCTTATTACGGAAAGACCCTTTAGAAGTCCGCATCACACTGTTTCTCCCCCTGCACTTGCAGGCGGCGGCAAAATTCCACGTCCGGGTGAAATTTCTCTTGCCCATAACGGTGTTTTATTTTTAGATGAGTTTCCTGAATTCAGGACCGACGCCTTAGAGGTTTTGCGACAGCCCTTAGAGGATAACCGCGTTACGGTATCGCGCGTCAGCGGAAGCTTTACCTTCCCTGCGGCGGCGATGTTAGTGGCGGCTATGAATCCTTGCCGTTGCGGATATTACGGCAGTAATGTGAGAGAGTGTACCTGTACTCCCGCTTCGGTGCACAACTATCTTTCGCGCGTTTCGGGCCCCATGCTTGACAGAATTGATATTCAGGTTGAAACGATGGCTGTCAAATATGATGAGCTTTCCTCGAATGTACGTGCTGAAAGCTCGGAAGAAATAAAAAAGCGCGTCAATGCGGCGCGCATAATTCAGCAAAAACGCTATGAGGGTACAGGCATTGCCTGCAATGCACATCTTACCCCCTCGATGATACGTAAATTCTGCCGTGTGACGGAAAAAGCAGATAATGAGCTTCGCCGTTTTTACGGGGAATTGCAAATGAGCGCGCGCGGCTATGACAGAATACTTAAGGTGGCGCGCACTATTGCGGATTTGGAAGCACGTGACGAGATAAATGAAAATGATATCCTCGAAGCGGTGCAGTACAGAAAGCTTGACCGAAAATTCAGATAAATTAAAGCCGTATTATCTTGCTGCCATACTCACAAAGTTTTTCATTATGAGTTACCATTATTACGGTTTTACCGCTTTCATTCATTTCTTTTAAAATATCCATTACTATTTTTGCATTAGCATCGTCTAATGAGCCGGTTGGTTCGTCTGCAAGAATAACGGAGCATTTTTTAATCATCAAACGCGCCAGAGCAACACGTTGCTGTTCTCCGCCGGATAATTTGTAAGCCTTGGTATTCTTTTTTTCAAACAGACCGAGCTTTTTCAGAATATCATCAGTATCACTGTCGTTGCGGCTGCCTTTTTTGACGATATTCAGATTTTCTGCAACGGTTTTATTATTGATGAGCGCATAATTCTGGAACAGAAATCCAACGGTAACGCGGAAGTAATTTAATTTATTTTTGCTGTTGAAAATATCTATACCGTTAACGGAGATTTTTCCGCTGTCAGGGGTTTCAATGCCACCAATCATATTCAGCAGCGTAGTTTTTCCGCTGCCGCTTGCGCCTAATATTACGACAAATTCCCCGTCTTCTATTTTAAGATTATAATTACAAAATAAAGTGGATTCGTCAAAGGCCTTGTTAATGTTTGTCAATTCTATCATAGTGCACCGCCTTTTAATATTTCTGTAGTTTTCATGTTTTCATGATGTCTTATCTGTAATATAATGGTTAAAAGATTGATTATCAGCATTATGCTCGAACCGAGTATCTCATAAAAAACGGTTTGAGGAGCAATAAAAATCGAAACTATTGCTACGGAGATTATACATATACCCCATAAAACAATTGTTTCTAAAAAGAATTTACGAAACCTCTCAAACAAAGAGTATCCGTTTATCTCTTTTAATGCGAGTTCAATGGCATTGACCTTGAATTCCAGCGAGATTATGGAGAAAGAAACTAATATTTCCATTAACAGCATAAGTAAAAATAATACCGTATTTATAAGTAATGTGCGAGACAGCTGCGTCCAACGGTATTCAAAATAATCTACAGCATTAGTTTCCGAATATGAAAGATTGTTTTCCGAAGCAAAGGCTTCCATTTGGGTGCGGTTTGTTTGAACCATGCATAAAAACAACTCATATTTTACAGTACCTTCGCTTACGGAGCCTTCTTTATTGTAAAAAACAATTACAGGATTTTTGACGAAGCTTGTAATAGGCTCGGAATCGAATTCGCGGAATATTATTTCGGCAGAATTTGAGTATTCCAGAACCTCAACGCTATCTGTATCAGCCCAAGAAATAAGCTCCTCAATATCTGTTTCGGAAAGCTTTGTGTTTTTATGGACAAGAATATATGTATCCTTATCTAAGCTGCAATCGTTCAGAGAATCGATCTCGGTTTTAAGGTATTCTATTGTATTGTGGTTTGCTTCATAAAACAGATCACTGTTTTCTTCGGAGATTTCACTACCCTGACAGAGATAAAAAATATTCATACTGTCGGTATATTCATTGGTGAAGCGGTTAATAATGGCATCTGTATCTGCTGCTTCCTGATCTTTAACTGTAAAGCTTTGATACCAATAATAATCGCTGTGATCATAGAAAAAGCTTTTTTGTCGGTAATAATTCAGGCAATCGGCAATTACGGCTATATTTGAGGCAAGCGTAATTATTACGAGTGAAAAGCAAACACCGTGTAAAACATATTGGAACCTTAGATTTTTCTTTTCTGCAGACATAAAGCTGTCTGAAATCACAGCTTTATAATCTATTTTGAAAAGTTGAAGATATACTATTAAATTTGATGCTATTATTGCGGCAATACCCCAAAATACAAATTGCGAAAAGGGTAATGTGCGTTGATTTGATGTCAAAACGATACCGACGATTGTGCTGATTATTATATAATATACGGAATCTAAAAGTATATTTTTAATATAGTACAAAACTGTCGATTGTCCCATTGTAAGAGACAAAAACATTTCTTTCTTTTGATACTGTATATCATAGAAAGATAGGAATATATTTAAAAGCAGCAAAATACATATAGCCGCTGTCAGAGTGAATTTGCAAGAATTTTGTATATTAATTCCGTCTTCACGGGGGAACGAACCGGCATATTTATCGACTAATTCTGCTTTGAAGGCTGTCATGTCGTTATAATCGCCTATCAGACAGTATTCAATATCCTTAGTAACGGTTTCTTGTGTTAATGCAGTAAAATCATAGCGATTAACCGTTGTTTCTCCGGAAAAAAGGCTTTCGCTTTTTCCGAAAACGATACCATAATCCTTAACTAATATATCTGCAACATAATCATCACAATAGATATCTAATTGAGAAGAAAAAGTTGAGAATGTGCTTCTAACGATTTTAAAGATACTGACATTATGCCGCTCAGCTGTTGTAATTAAATCAGTTGTCATTTCCTGTACGGTAGCATTTTGATTAAGATAGAATGTTGTTCTGTAAAAATCGTTAAACTGGTCCAAATAATTTTGATATAATTCGCCGGGCAATATCATAAAAAAACTTATAAAAAGCGCAAATATAATATATTTAATACATTTGATTTTGTTCATATCGTGTTGCTCCTTAAATTCTGTCAAAAACTATTCTATGTTACCTATGCCCCACATATCGTGTGCCTTCTGATAAATCTCTCGGATTTGCTCCTGATTTTCCTCAAAAAGGCGAGCTTCTTCGTCGCTGAGCTCATCCAGCGGCTGTCCGTTTTCATCTAACATAATCGAGACTGTTTCAAATTCAAGGCCTTCGGAATTTTCATCAACAGAAATTACGGTTCTTAAGGAAATACCGAACTCGTAACCTTTATAGGTAGGCCAAATAATAACACTGCAAAAGGTTTCGCCATTTTCAGCATAATTGAAATCCTTGCCTATAGACAGATTACCTGTGAACAGCAGATAATCGGGACGAAAAACGACATAATGATAACCTTCATCGTCAAAAGCGATGTGCATATCACGGGTTT
Organism: uncultured Eubacteriales bacterium; assembly: GCA_964426175.1. Classification (GTDB taxonomy): domain Bacteria; phylum Bacillota; class Clostridia; order Oscillospirales; family CAJFTT01; genus CAYRPK01. Next base: position 23,695 of record CAYRPK010000001.1, read on the forward strand.
CATCGTAGCCCACCGCCGCTTCAAGCGGTTTATATGTAATATTCACATATGCGAACCAAACTGCATTGTATAATAAAAATAAGCTTAAAGCAGAAATTAATAAAATCAACAATAATTTTTTATGTCTTTTCATATACGTATACCGCCCACTGAGAATAAGGGCTCCTTCCTTTTGTGCTTATGTAGATTAATTATTCTAATATGTGGCAATATAGTTGAGTTTTATAAAAAAACAAAAGTTGCTGCAACTGCTTTGTTACCGCAACATTACAGCAACTCTTGCGTGCCTCTTGTAGTAGGCTAATCTTTTAATATACACTAAGTACTATGATTAATTGGTTCTCGAATAAACGTAATATCTTACATATTTACCGGTATGTTGTATATCTGCTTTATTTGTTTTTTTGTTGTCTGATTTTTTGTTTGTAATATCTGATTCACCGGTATAGTTTACTATTTTGCCATAATAGGTATAACCTTTTGTTTGCGAGTAAACAGCGTCGATATAGTCTTCGTTAGAACACCAGGTATCGAAACCAAAAGTAAATTCATATGTTTTTTTGTTGATAGTTACAGTTCCGTAATCTTTCCATGCCTTATTAAAGGTGGAGTGTCCCATACCTGATGCTGTTTTGTATCCGTATGAGTATTCTCCGTCAGCAGAAGCAGTAGCACAAGTTGCAGTAAGTGCTATTGCAACCGCACACAATGATGATATAATTCTTTTGATTTTCATAATTTTGTCCTCCATTTTTAAATTAAGTCAACAAATGGCCAAATGTCAAGTAAGAGGATACCACAAGCAACTGCAACTTGTCAAGAACATTTTCCGTTTTTTGCTAAAATATTTTTATTCAGTGTATTTGCGAGTAAACATTTCTCAAAGCCTTGACAGAGATAATCTATGATGATACAATACAAAAAATACAAACCTTGGGAGGACTGATGATATGAAGAAAAATAAATCCAAAAAAAAGGTGATCGTTGCAGTAATTGCAGTGATACTTGCTCTTATTGTCGGCGGCGCGGTAATATATTTTCTAAAGCAAATGGGCGGAGACTCTGATATTTCATTTTCAGATAAAATAATTGCTTGGTTTTCCCAAAGAATACAGAACAAAGGACTGCTTGCGTTTATTATATCTATGATACCCATTGTGGAATTAAGATTAGCACTTCCCGTTTGCCTTGAACCCACCTTTTCGCTGTCAAATTGGCTGACGATTTTCGGTTTATCGGTTTTAGGCAATATCCTTCCTGTACCTTTTATCCTTCTTCTTATCAAAAAAGTCTTTGCTTGGATGAAAACTTGGGGTAGCTTTTTTGAAAAGCTCGTAACCAAGCTTGAAAGCCGCGCCGAAAAGAAAAGCGGAGAAGTAAAAAGCGCAGAAGTTGTTGGTTTGGCACTTTTTGTAGGTGTTCCGCTACCGGGAACAGGTGCATGGACGGGAGCTCTTGTAGCTGCGCTTTTAAATATCAGCTTTGGCCGTGCACTCTTTTCAATTATTGCAGGTGTACTAATTGCAGGATTTATCGTATCTGCAATATTCTACGGTCTTGCATATTTAAGCGGAGTGCTGTCGCTTCCCGTTTTTATAGCAGTCCTTGCAGCGGCAGTTGCCGCGTATATCGCAATATGGTATTTTAATAAGAAGCGTAAAGCAAAGAAAGAGCAGGCTGAATAAAAACAAAAGAAAGGAATAAAAAATGAAAGCACAAACAAAAAATACTACATATAAGATAGTCCTCAGCGGTGTATTTCTTGCTCTCGGCTACATATTAGCCACATTCGCAGCGAATACGCGTGAAATCGGTCAACAATTTTTGCCAATGCATCTGCCCGTGCTTATCTGCGGTTTTATCTGCGGTGCGCCCTACGGTGCAATAGTCGGTGCATTGACTCCCCTTTTAAAATCTCTTTCAACGGGAGTTCCCACACTTATGCCCAATGCAATAGTCATGATGTTTGAGCTTGCCGCATACGGTGCTGTTGCAGGATTTATTTATAAGCGTTTTCCGAAAAAGCCGTTGTATACATATATCGCGCTCATAGTCGCAATGCTTTGCGGCAGAGTCGTTTGGGGTGCGGCAACATGGGTCGCATATACATTTTTCACTAAATCGACCTTTACCTTGGGGTTGGTTATAACTCAGACCGTAACGAGCTGTATTCCCGGAATAGTTATTCAGCTTTTACTTGTTCCGCCGATTGTTCTCGCGCTTAAAAGAGTCAAGACGTAACAGAAGAGGTTTTTATGCACTCTCTTCTTTTGGAAGTAATATATCTTGCATTTATGTTTGTCTCTTCGGAAGCACTCAACAGGCAATTATGAATTTTTGTAAAACTAATAAAAAATGCTTGACAATGAGCAAAAGATATAATATAATAACTCTTGCGTTAAAAAACGCATAATATGCGGCGAAAAAGTCGTACAATATGGCGGCATAGCTCAGCTGGCTAGAGCATCCGGTTCATACCCGGAGTGTCGTTGGTTCAAATCCGACTGCCGCTACCATATTTTGGCGCGTTGGTCAAGCGGCTAAGACACGGCCCTTTCACGGCTGTAACATGGGTTCGATTCCCGTACGCGTCACCAATAAAACAGCATCCTCGACAGAGGATGCTGTTTTATTAGATGTATGTTAAAGAAACGAACCCATGAAAAAAATATACTACTGCGCCTTTTTATTAAAACATCTTATCATGTAAATCAGTAATATAGTACCCAGAAGGGGGAACAAAGCGGCGGACAGCATACCCACCTTCATACCGACCTGTTCGGCGGAAGCACCGAGCTTTGCCGCCCAATCGCTTGCCGATACCGTATCAACAACGATGCCTAACAGCTGCGGAGCAACCGAGCCGCCTAAATCGCCGCCTGCCGCCATGAGTGCATATGCGGTTACACCGAGACCTTGAAACTTTTCTTCCATTAAAATGAGCGTTCCCGGCCAAAGCATAGAAGTGCACAGTCCGGTTAATACGCAAGCAAGTACAGAAACGATAAGATTTGGGGATAAACCGGCAACCAAATAGCAAACAGTCGCGCCCATCATACTGTAAAGAAGTATTTTTGATATGTTTTTTCCGTATTTTGCGTACAATGTTCTACCAAGCCCCAGCAGCACGGCAAACAACGCCATGCCCAAGATATCACCAAACACCTTGGGAATCTGCAAAGCCGTTTCAATATATCCTGAAATCCAATTTGTCATTGCATTTTCGGCGGCACTTCCAAGGAAAATACATAGGACGCAAAGTGCAAGTCCTTTATTTTTGGTTGCTTTGGCGGTGCTGTTATGAGAAAGCTCCATTTCAGGTAACGGAGAAAGGCAAAACAGTACGAAGGAAACGATAGGCAGAAGTGCCCAAAACACCGTCAGATACATCCACTTTTCCGTTCCGAATATTTTGAGAAAAGCGGTGCTTATAATTACAACAGTTAAGACTCCCCATGCATATAACGAATGTAGCATACTCATATCACGTTCCGGATTATCCGACGGAAGCGCGGCGACCAACGGACTTAACAAGACCTCACATAGACCCGCGGCAACAGAAAAAACTACTGTTCCAAGGAGTAACCCTGCATATGCATATTGAGGAAAGAGCGTGGGCGTTACGGCATAAATCAGCAATCCAAAAGAGGTAAGCAGCGGCATTACCCTGACTGTCTTGTGAACATTAAAATACTTTGTAAAAAAGGTGAAAATCAAATCAACAGTCAGTTGGGTGCAAAAATTCGTCAGCACCAAAGTGCCGAGCAAAGTATAAGAAATACCGTACATTTCGCGAAAAGTCACAAATAAAATCGGCGGCAAACTGAAAACCGATGACATGGCAAGATACGTAAAGTAACACGTATACTTGGTCCTTTTGAAAGTTGCTGTCATTTTTGTTCTCCTACACATGATTTGCAGAATTCCGCTACAGGACAGATATCGCATTTTAGCTTTCCCTGAGCAGGGCAAAGCTCTCTGCCCAGAGTTATTATTCTGTGACAAAAACCGAGGCTTTCCTCCGGATCGAGCAGCTTTCTTAGCTCAAATTCAATAGCTGTCGGATCGGAAGAGTTCGTCAGTCCCATTCTTTTAGTAATTCTGGCAAAATGCGTATCAACAACAACGGCACCCTTCATTCCGAATAGATCGCCCATAATGAGATTTGCCGTTTTTCTGCCTATCCCAGGCAAAGTCAGCAGCTCTTCCATGGTTTGAGGGACTTCTCCGCCGAATTTTTCAAGCAAAAGAATACACATTTCCTTGATGCTTTTTGCTTTTGTCTTATAAAGACCGCAGGAACGGATATATTCCTCAATTTCGCTGGTTTCCGCCTCGGCAAAGCTTAAAACCGTCGGGAAACGCTTAAAAAGTGCAGGAGTTACCATATTCACTCTTTTATCGGTACATTGCGCC
>CAYRPK010000001.1:28120-55372 GCA_964426175.1 uncultured Eubacteriales bacterium
TTAATGCACAGACAGCATCGGGATAATATTCCTTTAATGTAGTTACGATTTTTTGTGTTAGTTGCTTCTTAGTCATATGTAAAACCTCGCTTTATGATATAATATCATTTTCCTTTCCGTTGTTCAATGAAAAATTACAATTTTTTGTATTGTAAATTATAAGAAAATGTTGTATAATTTAATCTGCTAAAATGGGAAAGAAGGTATAATAAGAATATGGAAATGATGGATACTATCGGTTTTGTAAGTAAGGTTGACCCTGAAGTCGGCGCGGCTATGAATGATGAGCTTATGCGTCAGCGCCGTAATCTTGAGCTTATTGCTTCGGAAAATATAGTTTCTCCTGCGGTTATGGCGGCAATGGGCAGTGTTCTCACAAATAAATACGCAGAGGGATATCCCAGCAAGCGTTATTACGGCGGCTGTGAATATGTTGACGTTGTTGAAAATATTGCAAGAGAACGCGCCTGCAAGCTTTTCGGCGCGGAGCATGCCAATGTTCAGCCTCATTCGGGAGCACAGGCAAATTTAGCCGTTTACTTTGCGCTTTTAAACCCCGGCGATACTGTTATGGGTATGAGCCTTGCTCACGGAGGACATTTAACTCACGGCTCTCCGGTTAATATGAGCGGTAAGATCTATAATTTTGTTCCCTATACCGTCGATGATGAAACAGGACGTATTGATTACGATAAATTTGAGGCTCAGGCAAAGGAATGTCAGCCTAAGCTTATCGTTGCAGGCGCATCTGCATATCCCAGAATTATTGATTTTGAACGCATTTCAAGGATTGCTAAGGAAGTCGGCGCATATTTTATGGTAGATATGGCGCACATTGCAGGCCTTGTTGCCGCAGGACTTCATCCCAATCCCGTTCCTTACGCAGATATCGTTACCACAACAACTCATAAAACTCTCCGCGGTCCCAGAGGCGGTATGATTCTTTGCCGCGAAGAGCTTGCAAAAGCAATAGATAAGGCGATTTTCCCCGGAAGCCAGGGCGGACCTCTTATGCATGTTATTGCCGCAAAGGCTGTTTGCTTCGGCGAAGCCTTGACCGAGGAATTTAAGGAATATCAGACTCAGATAGTCAAGAATGCTGCAGCATTAGCAGACGGACTTCTTTCTCGCGGCTTAAAGCTTGTTTCCGGAGGAACGGATAATCACCTTATGCTTCTTGATTTAACGGGTACAGATATCACAGGTAAAGAGCTTGAACACAGACTCGATGAGGTTTATATCACTGCAAATAAAAATGCTATCCCCAATGACCCCCAGAGTCCGTTCATTACAAGCGGTATCCGTATAGGTACTCCTGCAGTTACCAGCCGCGGACTTAAAGAAAAGGACATGGAAAAGATTGCAGAGTATATTTATCTCGCTGTTACGGATTTTGATAATAAAGCAGATTATATCCGTGCAGGTGTAAATGCTATCTGCGAGGAATATCCTCTTTATAAGTAAGAAAAAAAGCCGAACTTTCGTTCGGCTTTTCTTGAAAGGAAAGGTAGTAATGACTCTTTTTGAAACGACCCTGCGCTCTAAAAAGCTTGAGATGTCAACGGGGGTAAATATTCTTCTCCCTGATAATTACGATAATATACCGCAAAACGGCTACCCCGTGCTATATCTTCTTCACGGCATGTCTGATGACCGAACCACATGGCTGAGAAACACCAGAATTGAAAAGTATGCAGAAGAACGCGGTCTTGCGGTAGTTATGCCCGAAGCACAGTGCAGTTTTTATATTGATATGGCATACGGCCTTGACTATTATTCGTATATAGCGGAGGAATTACCCGAATTCATCTGCAAAACATTTCCCGTTTCAGGCAAAAGAGAAGATAATTTTATTGCTGGTCTTTCAATGGGTGGCTTCGGCGCGCTGAAAATCGGACTTCGCCGCTATCAGCATTTTGCAGGTATAGCCGCGCTCTCTGCTGCAATAACGCCCGAAGAGATCGCAAAAGAAGATACGGGCAGATACGGTAAGATTTTACGTGGCATTGCAGGAGAGGCTTGCGAGTTAAAGCCCGAGGATAATATCAGGGCGCTTGCGGCGAATATCCCCACAGAAAAGCGTCCGAGGCTTTATATGGCTGTCGGAGAAAGTGACTTTTTGCTTGACCAAAATGAGAAATTTAATGTATATCTTAATGAAATCGGGTATACTCACACCTATGAAACAGACAAGGGATACCATAATTGGGATTTTTGGGAAAAGCATATTCAGACTGCACTTAAATTCTTTTTTGATAAGTAAAGGATAAACATATGAAATTCTTTGTTGATATCCTCCCTGCCGGAGATGAATATACCCTGACGGGCGAAAATGCTAAGCATATCGGTATTTCACTTCGCGCCCGCGTCGGAGAACAGCTCTTGCTTGGTGACAACAGCGGTAACGAATGTATTTGTGAAATAGTGGGATTTTCAGGCGGAAAAGAAAGCGACGTTTTTGTGCGCGTTTTATCGCGGCAGAGAAGTCAGACCGAGCCGAAAGTCAAGGTGACGCTCTTTCAATGTTTGCCTAAAGGTGATAAGCTTGAAACTGTCATTCAAAAGGCGGTGGAGCTCGGAGCAAATGAGATAATCCCTGTACAGTCGGAAAACTGTGTGGTTAAGCACGATTATAAGACGGCAAAAAAGAAGAATGAGAGATACCGTAAAATTGCCGAAGAAGCGGCAAAGCAATCACGCCGTGGTATTATACCCGAGGTTTACGAAACAGTGTCTTTTGAAAAAATGCAGAGTATGCTTAAAAATTATGAAAACAGACTTTTTCTTTACGAAAAGGGCGGAATACCGTTAAGAGAGGCCTTGGAGCAAAAAACGCAGACAATTGCCTGCGTGATAGGTCCCGAAGGGGGATTTTCTCAACGTGAAGCTGAGCTTTTGGGCGAGCTTTGTCAAACTGTCACCTTGGGCAAGCGTATTTTGCGTACTGAAACCGCGCCTCTTTGCGTGCTTTCGGCAATAATGTTTGAATACGGCGAAATGGAATAAGAAAGAAGGATATCTATGAAGATATATGAATACCATCCTCAGCCCCGCGGAAGGATTTTGCGCGCTGTAAAAGCAGGAAATACGACCGCAGGTGACATATCTCGCTTTTGCAAAATTCCTGTTCAAACTGTAAGAAAAGCACTTCGTGATTTGGAAAAACGGGGATATATAAGAATAAAAATTGAAGGAAAAAAGCAAACCTATTTTGCAAAAAGCAAAAAACAAGCATTTTTGGGTATACATGTCAACACAGAAGAAGCGTTGCTTTGTCTTTATTCGACTCAAGGCGATGAGCTTTGCCCCATATTTAAGACGGAAAGCATCAGTGAGGCTGTTCTTTCAACGGCAGAAAAGATAATGGAGGATAATGAAGTGTCGGGTATCGGCATTTCCCTACCCTCTACTGCTACGTTTGAAGATGGCTTGCTTATTCCCACCCAACATGTGGGTAACATTAATATTTCTGCGCTTGCCGAGGAATTTGAAGCGGCATTTTCCCTGCCGGTTTTTGTTGGAACAGATGCTCTTTGCGGCGGAATATATTATATGACCAAGACGCCTGCTGCAGAAAAGGGTCTGACTGTATTTGTATCTGCCGGCGAAAGCATCGATTCTGCGATTTTTGAAGGCGGTAAGCTGATAAGCGGGGCTTGCGGTCTGGGTGGACTTTTCGGACATATGAGCATTTCCCGAAATGCGGAACGTTGCTATTGCGGTAACCGCGGATGCCTTGAAAGCTACTGTTCTTTAAAAAAGCTTTATGACGGCGGCGACATAACGCTTTTCGGTGTAAAGCAAGCACGTTCCTTTGATGATATTAAAACGGAATATCAAAACGGCGAAACCGAAACTGTCCGTCAACTTGAATCAATGGCAACTGAGCTTGCCGCAGGACTTGCAAATATAATAAACCTGCTCAACCCTTCCCATTTAATAGTGGGCGGAGATTTTGTTAAAATCGGAGACCTTATGTCTGCACCATTACATTCTGTTATAAAGCAACGAATTATGCCGGAGAGTTTTAACGCTCTTACCTTTGCTGCGATAACAGAAACTGATGCTGCGGCAGCAGGCGCGGCGCTTGGAGCATTTGAGGTGTTTTTAAACAAATGAAAACAGCACTTATTTTAGAGGGCGGCGGCATGAGAGGCGTTTATACTGCCGGAGTTCTCGACTTCTTTCTTGAAAACAATATTGATTTTGATTTTGTATACGGAGTTTCAGCAGGCTCCTGCCATGGAGCAAGCTACCTTTCAAAGCAGAAAGGTAGAGCTCTTGCCATATCTACCGATTATCTCGACGATAAACGCTATTGCAGTATACAAAGCTTAATTAAAACGGGAGACCTTTTCGGTGCGGAATTTGCTTATCATACAATTCCTGAAAAATTAAATCCATATGATTTTTCAGCATTTACACAAAACCCCACGAAATTTTATGTTACGGTCACCAATTGCCAAACAGGTGAAGCGGAATATCATCTTGTTCACGATATGTTAGCTGAGATAGATGTAATACGCGCGTCAGCATCTCTTCCCCTTGTGTCGCAAATGGTAGATATCGACGGCAAGCCCTTCCTTGACGGTGGTATTGCCGATTCAATACCGCTGAAAAGGTCGATTTCAACAGGACTTGGTAAAAATGTGGTAATTTTAACACAACCTCGCGAATATACGAAAAAGAAAAACAGTGCAATGGCATTGATGAAGCTGAAATATAAAAAATATCCCAAACTTATCAAAGCCATAGAAAACCGTCATAATGTGTACAATGACACACTTCAATATATAAAGCAGTGCGAAAAAGACGGAAGTGCATTTGTTATAGCTCCGTCGGTGCCGCTGGGGATAAAGCGCATAGACAAAGACCGTCAGCGCCTGAATAACGCATACGAAAGAGGAAAATCCGATGCCAAGGCGAGCTTTAAGGCGCTCAAAGACTACTTGCAAGAGTATTGATAATATGATAAAATAAAAAGAAATGTTGCGAAAGGAACTATTATATAATGGCAAATAAAACAGTAACACGCTTTGCACCAAGTCCTACGGGCTTTATGCACATAGGCAATTTAAGAACGGCACTTTACGCATATCTTCTTGCCCGTGCCGATAAGGGTACATTCATTTTAAGAATAGAGGACACCGACCGCGAAAGATATGTTGAGGGAGCAGTTGAGGTTATTCTCGAAACCTTGGCTTCCTGTAAAATGGATTATGACGAGGGTCCCATTAAAGGCGGAGAACACGGACCTTATATCCAGAGCGAACGAAAAGATATATATGTAGAATATGCCAAGCGTTTGGTGGAAGAGGGTAAGGCATATTACTGTTTCTGTACCAAAGAAAGACTCGATGCTCTTCATGAGGAAGAGGGCGTCGGCGGCGGTTACGACAGGCACTGCCGTGAGTTATCCAAGGAAGAGATAGAGAAAAATCTCGCCGATGGTAAGCCCTACGTAATACGTCAAAAAATGCCCTTAGAGGGAACTACCTCTTATCACGATGAGGTTTTCGGCGATATTTCCATGGAAAATGCCGATATGCAGGACCAGATTTTACTTAAGGCAGATGGCTATCCCACCTATAATTTTTGCCACGTTATCGACGATTATCTTATGGGAGTAACCCACGTTGTCCGAGGCAGTGAATATCTGACTTCGACCCCCAAATATGCACTGCTTTACGATGCTTTCGGCTGGGAACGTCCTACATACGTTCATCTTCCTATGATAATGGGTAAAAATGAGGATGGTTCTGTTTCCAAATTATCCAAGCGCCATGGTTCCGTCAGCTTTGCGGCATTAGTCGAAGAAGGATATCTCCCTGAAGCCATAGTCAATTATATATCGCTTTTAGGCTGGTGTCCCAAGGATACTAATGAGGAATTTTTCTCTCTTTCCGAGCTTGAGGAAATCTTCTCCGCTGACGGTATCAGTAAATCCCCTGCTACCTTTGACTATGATAAGCTTGCATGGTTTAACGGCGAATATATTAAGCGCTTGCCTGAAGAAGAATTTATCCGATTGACTGAAAAGCAATTAGCTCCTTTCGCTGAAAAGGGTATGGATACAGCACATCTTGCCCGTCTTGCTCATACGAGGGTATCAAAACTTACAGAAACCGCCGACATTTTAGACTTTTTCCTCCAAATGCCCGATTTTGATGCGTTACTGTATGCAAACAAAAAGAATAAAACCGACGCTGTTATGGCAAAGGACGTTTTAGATGCAGCTCTGCCAGTTATAAGCGGTATTGAGGATTGGAATAATGACAGCATCTTTGCAGCTCTTTCAGCCTTTGCGGCAGAACAGGGACTTAAAACAGGTGCAGTAATGTGGGTAATCCGTATTGCCGTTTCGGGAAAATCTGTTACCCCCGGCGGAGCAACGGAAATCATGGAGATATTAGGTAAGGAAGAAAGCCTTGCAAGACTTAATAAAAGCGCTCAGGCGTTATTATAAGCGAAAGGAACGGGAAACGATGAATTTTACAAAAATGCACGGCTTGGGTAACGATTACATCTACTTTTACGGCAATGTAGAAAACCCCGAGGAATTATCAATCAAGCTGTCCGACCGTCATTTCGGTGTGGGCGGCGACGGAATTGTTCTTATTCTCCCCTCAGATAAAGCCGATTTCAGAATGAGAATGTTCAATGCCGACGGCAGTGAGGGAAAAATGTGCGGCAACGCCACCCGTTGTATCGGCAAATATGTCTACGATAAAGGACTTACAGATAAAACCGAAATTACTCTTGAAACCTTATCGGGAATCAAGCATCTGAAATTGACGGTTACCGACGGAAAGGTCAGCCTTGTTTCAGTGAATATGGGTAATCCCATTTTAACTCCTGCCGAGATACCCGTAAAGATGGACGGAGAAAATGTTATTGACCGCAGAGTTATGGTTGAGGGCAAGGAATACGGTATTACCTGCGTTTCTATGGGTAATCCCCATTGTGTTATCTTTTCTGATACCGACCCAGCCGATATTGATTTACCGAAAATCGGTCCTGTTTTTGAAAATTTACCTATTTTCCCCGACAGAATTAATACCGAGTTTGTTAAGGTGCTTTCCGAAAACACCCTGAAAATGCGTGTTTGGGAACGCGGCAGCGGCGAAACGCTGGCTTGCGGAACAGGTGCCTGCGCAGTAGGTGTCTCGGCAGTGCTTCGCGGATTTGCAAAGCGCGGTGAGGATATCACCGTTAAGCTTATCGGCGGCGACCTTATTATAAATTATGCAGAGGACGGTACCGTTTGGATGACAGGCCCTGCAGAATTCGTCTTTGAAGGAACCATTTAAGAAAGGAAGAAATTATAATGAAAATCAATTCTAATTTTGATAATTGCAAGGAAAATTATCTTTTTGCGGAGGTTGCAAAGAGAGTATCAAATTTTTCAGCAGCAAATCCTGATAAACCCGTAATTAAAATGGGTATTGGCGATGTAACGTTACCCCTTGCCCCTGTTGTTATCGAGGCATTTAAAAAGGGCGTTGATGAGCTTGCCGACAAAGCCACCTTTAAAGGCTATCCCGATTATGAGGGTTACGCGTTTTTGCGTAATGCCATAGCCGAATATTACGGCAAAAACGGCGTTAATGTTTCGGCAGATGAAATTATGGTAAACGACGGCGCAAAGAGTGATTGCGGCAATATCGGCGATATTTTCTCTGCCGATAACGTGGTTCTTGTAACAGACCCCGTCTATCCTGTCTATGTTGACAGTAACATTATGTCGGGCAGAAGCATCGTTTATGCTCCTGCAACTGAGGAAAACGGATTTTGCGCTATGCCTGATGACAGCGTTCATGCAGATATAATTTATCTCTGCTCCCCCAATAACCCCACCGGTTCGGCTTATACCAAAGAACAACTTAAAATCTGGGTAGATTATGCCAATACCCACGATGCAATTATTCTTTATGACAGTGCATATGAGGCATTTGTCTCAGATGAAGCTCTTCCCCGCAGTATTTTCGAGATTGAGGGCGCAAGAACCTGCGCTATAGAATTTTGCTCTCTTTCCAAAACTGCAGGCTTTACGGGTACACGTTGCGGATATACCGTTATCCCCAAGGAATTAGAGCGTGACGGACATAATATTTATAAATTATGGTATCGCCGCGAAGCAACAAAGTTTAACGGTGTTTCCTATCCCGTTCAGTGTGCGGCAGCAGCAGTATTTACCGAAGAGGGACAAAAGCAGATTAAAGCAAATATTGACTATTATCGCGAAAATGCGAAAATCATTACCGAAACTCTTGACGAGCTTGGTATTTTCTATACCGGTGGCAAGAATTCTCCCTATGTTTGGATGAAGTGCCCTGCAGGCTTGGGCTCATGGGAATTTTTTGATAAGCTGTTAAATGAAATTCAGGTAGTAGGAACCCCCGGCGAAGGCTTTGGTGATCAAGGTAAGGGCTTCTTCCGTTTCACCGCTTTTTCGACTCATGAAAACACAGCCGAAGCAATGCGCCGCCTCAAAGAATTTGTAAAAGGATTATAATTAACAACACTAAAGAGGTGCAGTTTAAGCTTAAACTACACCTCTTTTTTCTGTTTTTCAGTAATTGTTATAAAAATCTAAAATATCGTCTACCGGCTCAATGTCGTATCCTTTTGAGCGAATATATGCAACTACTTCATTATAGACTGCAAATTCTTTCTCTAAGTCGGTATTTCCTGCATCTTTGGATGCAACATGTGTCATAAAAATCAAAACACCGTTCTTTTCAATGGCAATGTCTATCTCCTTTTTAATCAAATCAACATCGCTTGTTTGACCGAGCTTGCGACGTTTCAATTGATATGGAGCATCAAATGGCGCAAAATTAATGCGGGTTCCTGCAGAACCGTCAGCACCACTTGCCTGAAATCCGCAGTTATAGTATTTACTTGCTTCAGTAATGATTAAATCGTTAACCTGCCCATTAGGATAGACCATTATATTGCACGGTATATTGCCCCAGATTGCAAGGTCATTTTTGCTGCCCCAAATTTGATTATGAATATCATCAGCTTTCATGTTTGAGGCATTAATATGATTTCTTGTATGACTTGCAAAACTCACAATTTCAGGATGGTCATTATACATTTCAGTTACCTGCTCTATGCTCATCCAACCGCTTTTTCCGCCTTCTATGTGTTGGGTTATAACTGCGGACATGAAAGGCACTTGATTTTCCACTGCCCAAGGATAAAGATAATCATAGACATATTTTTTTCCGTCATCATCAATCCACCCAAATTTAGGTACATTTTCAAATACGGCTTGTCCGTCTTTGCTGATGCCGATTTGATAATCGGAGTACAAATTAAAAAGCTTACGACAGTGTTTGCGTATTTGCATAAAATCGGTGGAATTAATAATTTTATCGCGGTTGGTGTCTGCGGCAATAAGACAAGCAGAATCTAATGTAGAAAGATTAAGGTAATGTTCGCAGACTTTGAGTACATCTGCAGAATGAATTGTTCCGTCACCGGAAACATCGCCTAAAACAACAGCGGTATATTTCTTTGAGTTAATATCAATGATATTTCCCGTAGTTATAAAATCTTTGGGATTAAGAGGAACTCCGTTATTTGTCACCGTGTACCTGAAGCTTTCTACCGTTGTTTCGGCCTTAAGCATATAATAACCCGAAAAAACATCGGCATTAACGGCAAAAGCCGACGCAGGAAGACACAATAAGAGCATTGTCGCTGAAAGCAATAGGGATAGGATCTTTTTCATAGCAATCTCCTGATTGATAATCATTAGGTAGATTATGCCACACTTTTTGCTATAAGTCAATATAGTGGCTTTCAAAGTTACGGTCTGACTTTTGGTGCGAGTTTTTATTTTCTTCTTTACATTTTCGTTCCGGTATGGTAAAATGTTCATGCGACATTAACTTAATTATTGTGATCCTATGTGAGGAATACTACCTTGGTAAAAGGTGTTTCCTCTAACCTCACATAGGTGAAAGAGTTAGTGTCGCAACTATACCGAGGACAAACACTTTTTCGTGCGTGGCTTCGGCTGCGCATTTTTTATTTTAAAGGATTGCAAAATCAGAAAAATTGTGATAAACTAATTATGCTACACAGTTTAATATATTTTTGGACAGGCATACTATAGGTAAAAATGTATGCTTTGATTTCATATCCTGTCCGGAATGAACTGTGTAGCAACAGATCAGAGCTGCGTTTTTCAGTGCGTGGCTTCGGCTACGCATTTTTTTATTTTTTAATAGAGCGGTTAAATAATTCTGTTAAACGATATCACGAAACAGCGGTATGATAAAAATCATACCGCGTGAAAAATCAACTGTTTTTGTTTTCAAGCTCGATCTTGCCGTATTTTTCCTCATATTTCTCAATTGCTTCGCGAATCAGAACGAGAATCTCACTGTTACAGCTACGTCCTTCATAGTCGGCAACAACGTGGAGCTTGTTCAGCATTTTATCATCAATACGAATTGATAAACTCTTTATAGCCATATTAAATCACCTAAATATATTTACTTTGTATTTATAATATATTCATTTTAGTGTGTTAATATAAATATGAACATAAAATATGTTCAAAACATATCTATCAGGGAAAGAACAGGTTTACCATTTGAGTGACCTGGCTGTTGTCACACAAGCAAAAAACTCTTCTCGCATGAGAAGAGTTTTTTGCTTTATCAAAGATTAATTACTTCTTTATAACAGGTTCAACGCAAGGACAGAAAAGCTCACCGACGCGGTTAACAGGCACCGCCCAACGGACTGCATTGCGGATAATTGTTTGAATATCGTTATTATAATAAGTCGGGAAGGATTCATGACCGGGCTGGAAATAGAAAACCCTGCCGTGACCGCGACGATAGCAGGCGCCGGAACGGAAAACCTCGCCGCCCTCAAACCAACCGATGAATACTAATCTGTCGGGTTCGGGGATATCGTAAGGCTCGCCATAGGTTTCCTCATGTTCAAGCTCAACATAGTGGTCAATGCCTTGAGCAATGGGGTGAGCAGGGTCAGCCACCCAAAGAAGCTCCTTGTCTCCGCTTTCACGCCAGGTTAAGGAACAGGAAGTACCCATAAGCAGTCTGAAGGGCTTAGACATATGTGCAGAATGGAGGAATATGATACCCATACCCGAAAGAACGGCGTTCTGAACGCGCTGAGCGACCTCATCGGGAACCTTATCGTGACCCATATGTCCCCACCAAAGAAGAACATCGGTATCGTCGATAACCTCCTTAGTCAAGCCACATTCAGGATCGTCGAGTGTTGCGGTGCGTACTGTAATATCGTCACAACGCAGAAAATCTGCAATAGCGTTATGAATACCCTCGGGATAAACGTTTTTCACGGCGTCATCAAATTTTTCATGCAAAAATTCATTCCATACAGTTACCTTGATCATACCAAAACCGTCCTTTCAGTATTTTATAAAATAATCATAGCATTTTGTTAAAATGTGTGATATAATATTTTTATCCAAAAAATAACATAAATTTGCTCCGAGGTGTTTGCAATGAGAAGCGGTTTTGATGAGGGACGAGCAGTGATAGACGGCGTTTCCATGCCTTTTGAAAGTATTATTATGAATATTGCCGGCGGCGTTTCGGGTGCACATCTTCATTATCATGAATATATTGAGCTTTTGTTCTTGGTTGACGGCAGTGTAAATATATGGATAAACGGAGTTTTATATAATTTTTCCACAGGAGATTTGGTGGTCATAAATTCTAACGAAAGTCACGAGATGCGCGGTGTTACCGACAGCAGCACGTATATTGTTGTCAAATTTTTGCCCCAGATACTTTATTCCTCACAACAGTCGATTTTTGAACTGAAATATGTTGTCCCTTTTATTATGGACCATGCGGAGCATCAGCGTGTTTTTAAAAGCAGCGAGATAGAAGATACCGATATAAAACGGCTCATGATGGATATTTATAATGAATGGGAGACAAAAAAATTTGGATATGAGCTTGCTGTGCGCGCGGATATTATAAATGTTTTTCTTTGCATCATGCGATATTGGTACAGTCAGGGCGTAATCAAAGAAAGCGTTATAGAGACGGGTGATATTACGCGCGTTATGCAAAATGCTCTTGATTATACGTCTAAAAACTATCGTAATATCACCGAAAAGCAAGTTGCACAGTATTGTAATATCAGCTACAGCTATTTTTCACGCTCATTCAAAAAGGTAATGAAAATGAGCTTTTCAGATTATCTTAATTATTTGAGAATTAACGAGGCGCAAAAGCTGCTTATCTCTACTAGAAAATCTATAACCGATATTGCAATGGAGCTTGGATATTCAACAGCAAGCCACTTTATCAGTCAATTTAAACGGCGTAAGGGTATATCACCGAAGCAATTCAGAATGGATTTTGAAAGGGTTATGTCGGAGAGTTGAGCAAAGCTAAACATTGTCCGAGTCAGAACGCAGAGTTTGCGTTGCAAACCCCTGTATTTCATGTAGTGAAATGTTCTCGCTTTCGCGAAATATACTCCTTCCGTCTTTTTGTCTACGGCAAAAATCCACCTCCCTCAAAAGCGAGGCTTAATATAAAGTGGCTTTTCGCTTATGCGAAAAACTCCTTAAATTTCAATTTAAATATACGAAGGGATGAAGAATATGTCATTTGATGCAAAAAAGGTTAAAGATGATATTGTTTTATGGATAAAAAATTGGTTTGAGGAAAACGGCGTTGGTTGCAATGCAATCGTCGGTATATCGGGAGGAAAGGATAGTTCGGTCTGTGCCGCACTTTGTGCTGAGGCATTGGGTAAAGACCGCGTTATCGGCGTACTCATGCCGCGGGGTGAGCAATTTGATATTGATATGTCCAAGCTTCTTGTTTCTCATCTCGGCATAAAGAATTTTACAATAAATGTTGGTGCGGCATGTGACGCCGTCACAAGGGAGATAGAAGTAAACGCAGGTGAAATGTCGGTGCAAAGCAAGATAAATCTGCCACCCAGAATTCGCATGGCGGTGCTTTACGCCGTGGGTCAGTCAAATAACGGCAGAGTTTGCAATACCTGTAATCTTTCTGAAGACTTTGTGGGCTATTCTACACGCTACGGCGACAGCGCCGGCGATTTCAGTCCCCTATCCCGTCTTACAGTGCAGGAGGTCAAGGCGATAGGCAGAGAACTCGGACTTCCCGAGGTACTTGTTGATAAAGTTCCCATTGACGGGCTTTGTGGCAAGACGGATGAAGATAATCTCGGATTTACTTACGCTACTCTCGACCGCTATATCCGCGAGGGTGTTTGCGAGGATTCGGTAATCAAAGAGAAAATCGACAGAATGCACAAAAACAGCCGTTTTAAATTAGAGCTTATGCCGGTTTTTGAATACCAACCCGAATAATTGTAAAAAAACTTTGATTTATGTTGACAAGGGGCAAAATGCGTGATATAATACCCGAAGTCGGTTGAATCCAAAGACAGCAGGTGCGGCTTGCCGCGTAAACGAGAGTGCCTGCCGAGGAGTAAATCAAAGAAATAGCTTTGAATTTTCGCTTCTCTGTCTTTGTCGGCAGGGAAGCTTTTTTGGTTCAGCCATAAAAATTTATGGAGGTGAACAGTTTAATGCCTAGTGAGAAAGTTCTTGCTTCCAAAAAGGAAGTAGTTGCAAACCTCGCAGAAAAGCTCAAGAATGCTAACAGCTGTATCCTTATTGATTACGAGGGTATCCCCGTAGCAGAAGATACCGCGCTTCGTAAGGAATACCGCGAAGCAGGCGTTGAGTATTGCGTAGTTAAGAACAATCTTCTCCGTTTTGCACTTGAAGAGGTAGGACTCAACGACCTTACCCAGTATCTTTCCGGTACTACTGCAATCGCATTTTCCGACAGCGATGCAATCGCACCCGCAAAGATTTATGCAAAGTATGCAAAGGATAAGAAGTATCTTAACGCAAAGGGCGGCTATGTTGACGGTTCTTATGTCACCGCCGCTGAAATCGAGGATATTGCAAATATCCCCTCGAAGGAGATCCTCATTGCTACCATGTTGGGCAACTTCAACGCACCTATTTCGGGTCTTGCACGAGTTCTCAACGCAATCGCAGAAAAGCAGTCTGCGTAAAAACAAATCAAATTATAATTATTTATTTTATGGAGGTTTATTACCATGGCATCTGAAAACATTGTAAAGTTTATTGAAGATATCAA
The DNA here is from genome assembly GCA_964426175.1 of uncultured Eubacteriales bacterium. GTDB lineage: Bacteria > Bacillota > Clostridia > Oscillospirales > CAJFTT01 > CAYRPK01. The sequence goes on from CAYRPK010000001.1 coordinate 42,301, forward strand.
GGCTCTTACCGTTCTTGAACTTAACGAACTCGTAAAGGCTCTTGAAGAGGAATTCGGCGTATCCGCCGCCGCTGCTGTTGCAGTTGCTGCTCCCGCTGCTGGCGGAGCTGCTGCCGCTGCTGAGCAGACCGAGTTCAACGTAGTTCTTGCTGATGCAGGCGCATCCAAGATCGGCGTTATCAAGGTTGTTCGTGAGCTTACCGGCCTCGGCCTTAAGGAAGCTAAGGACCTTGTTGACGGCGCTCCCAGCACCGTTAAGGAGGCTGTCTCTAAGGAAACTGCTGAAGAATACAAGGCAAAGCTTGAAGAAGCCGGCGCAAAGGTCGAGCTTAAGTAAGTTTAGCTTTACTGATTATAAAAGGAGTGTGACCTTAGTCGCACTCCTTTTTAGTTTATAAATGCTTCAATTACCTCTAAGAATAACAAAAACATCTTACAGTATTTGATTGTTTTGGATGTTCTGCGAGAAAAATATAAATTTCCAATCTTTTCGATTGACGAAGCGGCGGATAGATGATACAATAAATATAGTATTTAAGCATATTTAAGTATTTTTGCTAAAAACCATAATCTTTTAGCAAAATTCGCAGGAAGACGGTAGATCCTGTCATATATTTTCGATGAAGGAGGGTATTTTTATGAAACGTATTGCAGCACTGCTTTTAGTGCTATGTATTACATTTATATCCTCCTGCAGTAGGGTTGAGGATGAAAAAATCACAGATTTTTCGGACACTGCTTCCGTAACAACTCAAGAAGCAACAGAGCTTGAGGTTGTTGTATCTATAGCCGAGCCGTCGCAATTTCAGTCAAATGATGCACTGTCTATTGTTGAGTCAAGCGATGTGTCTGTACCGCAGACCGAGGTAATATCAGGTATGGTCAGCGAGGAAGCATCAAGCGACAACTCATCTGAGATTGCCGACAGCAGTTCAAGCCAGACAGCAGAGAACGAATCCGAGGGTACAGAAGGCAGAGACCTGACGGAATATATTATTACCTCGGGTAAAGAAATTGACCCGTCAAAGCCCATGGTCTGCTTGACCTTTGATGACGGTCCGTCTAATCGCGGAACGCCGTCAATACTTGATGTTCTTGAAAAATACGGAGTCGTTGCAACATTTTTTGATGTAGGCTATAACGTAGAAGCCAATCCGGAAATTGTAAAGCGTGAAGTTGCATTGGGTTGTGAGGTTGCAAGTCATACATATTCTCATACCGATTTAAACAAGCTTTCAAGCAGCCAGCTTATAGCAGAGATTGATAAAGCAAACAGCACCTTTGAAAGCGTTATCGGATATACGCCGCTTCTTCTCCGTCCGCCTTACGGCAGATGTACCAAAGAGGTTGCCGCGCAGATCGACCAGGCTGTTATTTTCTGGTCGATTGATACATTGGATTGGAAAACTCTTGACCCTCAAAAAATATTTGACTCAATTAAAGCCGAAGAAAGTCTTGACGGCAAATGCATATTGATGCACAGTATTTATGAAGAGACCGCACAGGCGTTGGAACTGATTATTCCCTATTTGCTCAGCGAGGGATATCAGATAGTTACGGTCAGTGAGATGATAGTAAACGGTAACGGAGATAGGCTTATTGCCGGTAAACGCTATGGATATTCCTATTTCAGATGATACTAAAATAAAGGAAGGTATATTAACTATGAAGAGATTGCTCTGCTTAATACTTGCTGTTGCAGTTTGCCTTGTTCCACTGTCGGTAAGCGCTGCAGTTACTGCGGATGTTACTTTGCATAAGAATACTACCGTCACCTGCACAGTCATGGAAAACGATAGTCTTAATATGCTGTTTGTTCCCGATGCCGACGGAGTATATACCTTTGCTTCGAGTAATAACGACGGCGACCCTGAGGCGATTTTATATCTGATTGACGGCTCTGACTCTGTTGAGATTTTCAGAGATGGCGACAGCGGCGATGAGAATAATTTTAAAATTACCGCACAGCTTACCGGTGGTGCGCAGTATATATTGCAAATCAGCGATTATTGGGGCGAAAAGGTAGTATGTAATGTTAAGGTTAATAATGCAGAAAAGGATTATTTGACGCTTTCCTCTACTGTGCTTACCCTTGATAAGGCAGAGAATGTGGCGGTCAGCAATAGTGCTTTAGCTTGCTTTGAATTTACTCCTGCGGCTGACGGACTGTATAATTTTTATTCACAAAACAGTGCAGAATGGGATTCTTATGTGTATTGCTATTCTGTTGTTGATGACACCTTGGTTTCGGGAACTTTCAATGATGATGGCTTCTTGGGAACAGATTTTTCATTGACGCAGGCGCTTAAAGCGGGAGTGACATATGTTTTTAAGGTAGGATGCTATTCACAGCCTGCCACAGGAATTATCACATATAATGTTGCTATCACCCAAAATTCGCAGGAAAGAGTGACCCTTCAGACTGCGGAAATTGCTGAGGGAGATAATAGTTATACCGCAGGCGAAAATATGACGTATTTCAGCTTTATTCCGCAAGAGACAGCGGATTATACCTTTACCACGGACTTCGATGCATATCTTTATTTGTATGAAAATGTTATAGGCTCGCTGGTTGCGGTTACAAACGCCGAAGCTCCCGTTTCGGTTGTACTTAAATCGGGCACGGAATATATAATCGGTATTGATACGATGCAAACCGAAGGTGTGTTGACTGTAAGTCGCGGTGCTTTGGTGACCACCACATATATTTATGATGATGCAAATATGTATATTACGGGAATTCCCGAAGATGTGACTGCAGCTGAATTTAAGAAGGAATTTTCGGGAGAAATTATTCTCACGGATGCATCGGAAAATATCGTTGCAGATAACAATATCGTTTGCACAGGATTTAATGTGGCAGTTAACGGGAAAAGTTATACAACAGTAATTAAGGGCGACGTAACAAAGGACGGACAGGTCAATTCAACTGATTTTATGAGAGTGCGCCGACATTTTCTTGAGACCTACACAATAGAAGGAATCAGTTATGCAGCAGGCGATGTAAATGACGACGGACGACTTAATTCGGTAGATTTTATGCGAATTCGCAGCCATTATCTTGGAAGATACGATTTATATGAATAAAAGCAAAAAAAGCAAGTATTTTTTCAGAAAAATGCTTGCTTTTTCTTTTTGGATGTGATAATATATATTTCGCACCGATATTTGGGGGTATAGCTCAGCTGGGAGAGCGCTTGAATGGCATTCAAGAGGTCAGCGGTTCGATCCCGCTTATCTCCACCAAAAAATTGACAAGCTTCGGCTTGTCGATTTTTTATTTGTGCCGAGAAGCACAAAGTCGTTTTACCGAAGGTCAACATTTCAAACGGACATTGCACGATCACCTGCTTCTTTAGCGGCAGCTTTGCCGTCAAGGTTTGGCTGTAGTGTCATCGCGAAAAAACGAGAGTCAAGGTTACTTCATTAATGCCTTGTCTCTCGTTTTTTTTCTACTCTTCTTGTTTTTTCTTTTTGATATTCTTATATACAAGCTTTTATACAAGTATGAGCACCGGAATATCAGTTTCTTTGGCAACCGACAATGCGTTGATTTGCAATATGTTTTGACTGAATATGCAATTGCTTTGCGGCAAGCAAGTTGATACTATAGACATATATTAACTTTCTTTGTTGCAATTGTTTATTATTTTGCAAGCTCCGTGGCAATCCACTTAGCACACTCATATTGCGCAGTGTGATTTTTCGTGAGAAGGAGGTGTCGATTCACTTATTCGTTTACCTACGAAAGCAGTAATTTTGAAAACGCTAACAACTCTGGTGATTATGAAAAGGTGGTCAATTGTATGAATCGTAGAATTATTTCTTTATTTCTCAGCATGGCTATGATGACGCCTGTCTTCAGCGGCATTTCTCTCACTTCTTCAGCTGATGCAGGCGACGTTGCCGCACAACAGGACCCAATTCTTCCTCAGGAAATATACGAGGCGGAATATGCACAGCTACACTCCGCTTCAGTAGAGACGGTTTTAGATGATTTTTCTGGCGATGGTTATGTGGACGGTTTGCGAACCGGCTCCTCTGTCACCTTTACCGTTGATGTGCAGGATACTGCAGATTACGGCGTTACTCTTCGTTATTCAAACGGTTCAGGTGAGCCTCTGACAATTTCTGTATATGCAAATGAAAAGAAAGTTCTTGTGAGCAAGTTAGGCTGCACAATCAACTGGAATACGTGGGGCACTCAAACAGAAAACATCCCTCTGCAAAAAGGCAAAAATACCATAACTTATCGCTGTGAAGATGTATATGATAAGCAGGTCGCACTTGATAGAATCAATCTGTCCCGCATCTATGAGGCAGAGAACGCTGTTCTTGCGGGAGGCCTTGAGATTAAGTCTCAATACAAGGGCTTCTCGGGTGACGGATATGCTGCCAATTTTATGCAAAATCAAAGCTTGACCTTCACCGTATACGCCGAGCATGAGGGTGACTATACCATGAATGTTCATTACGGCGCAGGTCAAACAGACTCAGATGCACGCGTCCTGAGCCTCGTTGTAAACGGAGATACTTCGCAAAAAGAACAGCTTTATTTTTCCAGCTTGCGTGATTGGAGCGTTTGGGCAGATTTCCGTTGGACTGTTCATTTGAAAAAAGGTGAAAATCAAATAGCCTTTAGTTACGGTGAGAAAGACAAAAAAGGTGAAATGAACATCGACTATATCACCATCAAGCCGCAAAACTGGTCATATGCCGGCGAAGTCAAGGATGTGGAGGGAAACGGCACCGAAGAGCTCACTTTTACACTGGAAAACTGCTTTTTACGGATAAAATCCGTGGACGAAAACGCAGTTAAAGTATGGCTGGACAAACAGGGTACCTTCGAGAGAAAATACGAATCCTTCTCGGTTGTCAATGATGCTGTTGATCCCCAAAAACTGAATGTTGAAGATATGGGGCAGTATTATCAGTTTGTCACCGGTGAGGTAACCATTCGTGTTTTCAAGAACCCCATGCGTTTGGTATATTTGGATAAAAACGGCAATGTCATCCTTGAAAACGATGCTAAAAGTCTTGGCTGGTCAACAGACGGAGAATTCATCGTCAACCACAAGCTCGAGTCTGACGAGCAGTTTTGGGGACTGGGTGAAACCCCTGTTTCCTTTAACCGCCGCGGAACTCGGATAGCCCTGTGGGGAAATGACAAAGCCTCCAGCCGTGCAGACAGTGCTGTACCGGAGACAGTATCCGGCGATGGCAGATGGTATATGAATAATCCATATTTTATCAGCTCCAAAGGATATTCAATACTATTTGACAACTCCAGCCGTACCGTTTTTGATTTTGGTAAAACAGATACGGATATTTCGTCATTTGGTTCGCTCAATCCCAACCCCGGCGGAGAGCTGATCTATTATTTCATCTATGGTCCTGATATGAAGCAGGAAACAAAGACCTTGTCTGACATCACCGGAAAGAGCTTCTTTGCTCCGGAGTGGGGCTATGGCAACCTTCAGTCTCACTGGGGCTATACTCAGGAGGATATGGAGCGCGTTGCTCAAACCTATCGTGATAAGAACATTCCGCTCGATTGCATCATTGCCGATATCGAATGGTATGAGTATTACTGTACTCCGACCCAATGGAATGAGACAAACTTCCCCGATCCGGAAGGTATGATACAAAAGCTAAAGGATCTCAATCTCCACATCGGTGTTATCGATGATCCTAACATAACCAGCCGTGACAACAACGCAGATTTTCAATACGGCAGCGAAAATAACTTTTTCCTCCGCGATGCGAACAACAAAACAAAGCTTGTCACGTGGCCGTGGGGCAGTGCTTCCGGTCTCCCGGACTTTTTCGATCCACTTGTACGCGACTGGTGGGGAGAGCTTCATAACAATGTTATCTCCCAGGGCATCGATTTCTTCTGGATGGACATGAATGAGCCTGCCAGATACAACAACGACTGGTACTATTGGAACGAGGATGGTAAAAGCTACGGCACTACGGCTGAGCTCAAAAACGTTTATGCTCAGATGCAACAGCGTGCCATGTTTGATAAGATGACGGAAAACGGAGAACGCAGCATGATGCTTACGCGTTCCGGCTATCAGGGCACCTATAGATACGCGGCTCCCTGGACAGGCGATATCGGCAGTGACTGGAATGCCATGAAACAGCAGATCAGTCTCGGTCTCGGTCTATCCATGAACGGCTACCATTATTGGACATACGATATCGGCGGCTCCGCAGGAGCTTTGACCGACGAGCAGTTCCAGCGCTGGGTCGAAACGGCCGTCTTCATCCCTGTCACCCGTTATCACGCCACCGCTCAGCTTGAACAGCGCGAGGCGTATACCCATGGCGCAGAGGATATTGCACGCAAATATATCAGCCTGCGTTATCAGCTTATTCCTTATATGTATTCTATGACTGCCGACAGCATCATCGGTATCGGCATCGAAAATGGATACGGAGAAGGCGGCACGGGTCTGCCGGTTGTCCGCCCGATGGTAATGGAATACCCAAATGATCAAAATACCTGGAACATGGCAGAACAATATATGTGTGGAACAAGCTTCCTTGTCGCACCCGTAATGGAAAGCAGTGACACCAAAAACGTCTATCTGCCTGAGGGTAAATGGTATGATTATCAGGACGGCAAGACGGTTTACGACGGAAATCAGACAATTGAATATTATGCACCCATAGATGTTCTACCCGTATTTGTCAAGGAAGGCTCCATCATTCCCATGCAGCCGGTCATGCAATATGTGGATGAATTGCCTTTGGACGAATTGACCTTGGATATCTATCCTACCACCAGCGACGGTGACTACAGCTTTGTATTTTACGAAGATGACGGCGAAACCCTGGATTATCTTGACGGTGAATATGCCACCACACCCTACACCGGATTTACTCGTATTGACGACGAAACGGGCACCGGACGATTCGGCTTGGTTATCAGCAGCCGTCGCGGTGATTACAAGGACGAGGTCACTGACCGCGACTATATGCTGAAATTCCATGTTGCCGACTATGATAATATCACCGTGGAAAAAGACGGTTCGGCGATGGTATCTGCAGCCTCTTTGGATGCGCTCAATGACATGATCAGCGGCTATTATATGGATGCGGCAGCCGGCGTATGCTATGTAAAGTTCGCAGACACTGCCGAAGAAATGAAGATCGTAGTAACCGGCGAAAACAGTGCAGTTCGACAGGATGTTTATGAAGCTGAGGATGCAAGTCTTGTCAACGTATCTGTCACTAACAATATTGAAGGCTACGAGGGAACCGGTTATGTAGATTTTACTTCCGCAGTCGGTGCGGTAACCTTTGAAAATGTCAATGCTGAAGCTGACGGCAATTATGCTCTTTATTTACGTTATCAGACCGCTAGCGACAAAGTATTTACTGCACACGTTACTGTTAACGACCAGCCGACCAGGACTGTTGATATTTCCGCCAAGGATGTAGCTGCATGGGAAAAGGCGATTGCGGTCGTATCTCTGCAACAGGGCACAAACACCATAACAGTCTCCGGACTCAGTCCCGATATCAGCCTTGATAACATCCGTCTTGCCGTTCATCCAATCGCAGAAGGTAATATTTCAACATCCGATGCAGTTTTTGAAGCAGAGGATGCAGTGTTAGCAGGAAATGCAGGCGTTTCTCTCAGTGGATACACAAACTTTTCAGGAAGAGGCTTCACAGAAGGCTTCGACCAGTCCGGTGACGGTGTATCATTCGAAAACATCAGCGTTCCTGTTGACGGCACATATGCTGTCCGCATCCGATTTGCGAACACCTCCGGCAGCATACAAACCTTGAGTGTCACTTCGGGTGACAGCTCACAGCAGATATCTTTTGCCCGCCTCAAGAAAAACGAATTTTGGGATGAAGCCATTGTAAACATTCCGCTTAAGCAGGGTACAAACACAATTACTATTGGGGTGCGCTCCGGAGATTCAGGTAATGTATGCATTGATCGCATAACCATTCCTGCTATTCCATGTGAATACGAAAGTGTGCCCATTACCAATATGGATTTTGAAACCGGAACCCTTGACGGTTGGACGCTCAGCTCAAATGCCAGCGACCAAACCAGCGGCGTAGATAAAAACGATCCATTCTCCGGCGATTATAAATTCTATCTTTATACCCGTATGTGGGATATGAAGCAAAGTGTGAGCCGTACATTCAGCGGACTTGAAAACGGAGAATACCTCCTCACAATGTGGATCAAGGTATTCAATAATGCTCCTCGGGAAGCAAGTCTGATCCTCAGCGGTTATGATGGCACGGCAGAAACTACGGTAGATTTCTCCTTTGACCAAAAATGGGTAAGGTACGAAGTTCCCGTCACAGTCAAGGATGGTATGTTGACCATGATGATCTATCAGGATGCACCGTCAAATTCCACTATACAGGTTGATGAAATTAACTTATATAAGGTTTCAAGGGATTCAGCCGACTGGAGAACTGCTCTAGTTTCCAAGATAGAAACAGAAAAATCCGTAGTCCGCGGCGAATATACGGAAGAAAGCTGGAACAGCTTCCAGGAAGCTCTGCAGCTTGGTGAAATAGCTGCAAATGACAGCGAAGCTACTGTCTTCCGTGCAATTGTTGCTGAAAACCACATCGATGAAGCTAAGAGCGCCTTAACGACCAAGGAGCCCGATCCGCAGCCCGACTCACAACCTGATCCGCAGCCTTTACCGCTTCCTGAACAGCTGCCGATCTCACCTGTTGATAAATCTGCTCTTAATGCCGCCCTTGCAAATGCTCCTAAGGATCTGAGCATCTATACGCAGTTAAGCGCAGCCCTATACGAGAAGAGACTCGCAGCAGCTGAAGCAGTGGCAGACGATCAAGCGGTCACTCAGCGAATCGTTGACGACGCACTTACCGCGCTTGCCGAGGCCGAGGAATCACTACGACTTCCAACGACAAGTGCAAACCTTGCATTGGGAGCTGATGTTTACACATCCGTCAGCAACGAGGGAAGTTATATTCCCCAATACATGGTAGACGGCAACGAAACTACGCGCTGGGCTTCTTCCAACGGTGGTGCCGCCCAAACCATTACCCTTGATCTCAGAAGTATAGTGTATATCAGACGAATAGTTGTTCTGTGGGAGTCCATGTCAAATAACTTTACGGTTGAATTGAGCACCGATAACGAAAACTGGATTACCGTCGTATCCGATCAACAGAATATAAGTGCCGGCACAGGGGTAACGACCGAATATGACTTCCCTCTTTATGCCGCACGTTATGTACGTTTACATTCTTCAAAAGGTGCGCCGGGCATTGGAACTTATCTTTCCATATACGAGATTGAGGCTTACGGCAATACCGAAAAGCCCGAGGTGGATAAGACAAAGCTGAACGCCGCAATCGAAACTGCCGTTTCTGATTTGAGCAAATATACAGAAGACAGCGCACAGGAATATTCAGATGCTCTTAATACCGCAATAGAGGTTGCACAGGATTATCAGGCAACTCAGGAAGCAGTTGACGCTGCACTGCTCGCGTTGGAAAATGCACAAGACGCACTGATTGAAAAAGCGGATGCTCCGATCAAATACACAAAGGGAGATTCCAGCGGAGACGGACAAATCAACTCGACTGACTTCACGCAGGTAAGACGCTATTTCCTCGGTCTTTATGAAATGACCGAGACGCAGAAGCTTGCGGCAGATGTCGATGAGGACGGTTCCATCAACTCGACTGACTTCACGCAGATCCGCAGACACTTCTTAGGTCTTTATGAAATAGGCGCATAAGCTGAATCATAACCGCAGGCGATGAAGTGAACCCCTTTCATTAGACTTTTTTGTCTAATGAAAGGGGTAAATTCATGCCAAAAAAGAAGTGTAGAGATGAACTAAAACTTCAAATGATAGAGAAATAAAAGGATTGAACCCTGTTCAATACAGGATTCAATCCTCATTAGGTACCTAATTGAATTTTTTGTCTAACCTTTTCGGGTCAGAACAATATATGGCGGATAATAATTTTTGCCTCTGTTTAACGCTTAAACTCAGGACTTTTGTTTTATGATAATCGGCATGTATCTTATAGAGGAATGCTTATTATTCGTCAATATCCTCGTCGTCGATATCTGTTACAAATTCAGAGACACGCATGCGGCGTTTAAGCTTCATTTCTTCAACATTCTCGTGAAGAAGCTCCGAGACCTGAGCCGCATTTTTAATATTTTTGAGCACCAATGCAGGAGCGGTCTTATCCGAGGATAGAGTCTTTACAGAGCCTACACCGAAAAGCTTCTGCAGAAGATTGCGTTCAAGGCTGATATCGCGGATACGGTACAGAAGGATACTTTCCACGTGAGTAGTAAAAAAGCCTGTTTCAACAAAAAGTCTGTCCTCGGTTATATAATAAACCGTAAAAGAAAGAGGAAGTCCAAAATGGCGCTTGCGGTCATGCCAAATTACGTCGTTCCTGCCGTGAAATTCCATTTTACTCATCCTTTCCTTCGTCTATAAAATTTGTTCCATTACTGTTTTTTGCGGCTTTAAACCGCGGCTTTCGTAAAACTTTACCGCATTTTCATTACAAGACCAAACATTGAGGGTTATATTATAACAACCCTGAGCCTTGGCATAAGCTACTGTATAATCATAAAGCGCTTTGCCGATATGCTTGCCGCGCATTTTTTCATCAACGCAAAGGTCATCAATGTAAAGAGTTTTAACATCGGTCAAAATATTATCGTTTATTGCCTGCTTAAAAATACAAAATACGTAACCGACCACTGCATCATTATCAACACAAACAAAAATCGGACGCTGACAGTCCTTGATTATTTCGGCAAGCTCATCATGAGTATACTTCCCTTCACTCGCTTTAAATAAATCGGGACGGCCCTTTCTGTGAACCTCCAATACCTGTAGCAAAAGATTACTTATAGCACCGATATCACTTGCTTGGGCGAGACGAATTTCCATAAAAATCCTCCTACACCAAAGCCTTAATAAATGCCTTCGTATATGGTTTTCTTGAGCTGCTCGTGATTTTTCTCAAAATCGACGCGCAATACTGACATTTGGCGAACTGTCATATAACTCCAGCTACCGTCACAAGGAATTTGCTGTTGAACAAGCTCATAGCCAAAATATGTTGGTGAAGACATGATGTGAGAAAAAATCTCGGTTTTGGGAATGTTGGTAGTTAAATTAGGAAGAATTTGATCTAAAAGATTGGTAAGCTCGGTAATGCTCAGCTTTTTACATTTTTCTAAAAGAACGCTCAAAACCTTACGTTGTCTTTCGGTGCGTCCGAAGTCGCCGTCACTGCCGACTTTTCTTATACGTGAATAAGCCAAAGCCTGTTCACCGTTAAGAATATATGTGCCGCCTGAGGAAATATCGGGAATGTGTCCTGCCTCGGCATTGGTAACAGTCATCTCAACGCCGCCTAACAGGTCGATAGTATCCTTAAAGCTATCAAAATTTACTCTTACATATTGGTCAATTTTAATTTTAAAGTTTGTTTCGATTGTATCAAGAAGCAGATTAGCGCCGCCGGAAGAATATGCAGCATTAAGACGGTTGTTTTTTGAAACGCCCGGAATATCTACATAGGTATCGCGCAGGAAGGAAGTCATAATAATCTTACCCGAAACCTTATTAATGGAAACGAGTATCATGCTGTCGGATCTTCCGCGTTCGGAGGCGGTGCGTCCGTCAGTACCGATTAAAAGGATATTTGTAACCTGATCCGAATGAAGTACCTCGCGGTCGCTTTCTGCATTTTGCTTAACACCGCTTTCAAGGTCATTAATTTCATCATCAGGAGAGTTTGAGGCAGTGAGGTCAACGTCCTCGTCGTCGGGGTCAAGAATGGTAGTATAATTGTCGGGATTATCGGTGACGATGTCAATTTTATCTATGTAATAGAAAATTACATAAAGCCCCGTGCCTATCAGTAAAAACAGAGTAGCAATGAAAATAGACATTCCGATAAGAAGACGCTTTTTCCAGCCCTTGCGCTTTTTGCGTTTTTTCGACACGGAAGCTTTATCATAGGGAAGAGTAACCGTCTCTATTTCTTTATCTGAGGCAGTATTATGATTATTATTCAAGAAAATCACTCCAAATCAGTTTTTATAAAAGTATTTCGCTATATTGTATCACACTTTTCTCATTAATTCAATTGTTTTTTAAAATCGACAGTGTGACAGTTATGCAAAAAAGAAAATAAATACAAATTCCGCTGTAAATACAAACAATAGAAAAAATACACATAGCTGAATAGGGAGAGAAGCTATTAAAAAGGGTGAGCAGAGCCGATATAAATGCAGCAAGAGGGATAATTGCCGCCGCCGCAAAGCAAATCCTGTTAAAGTGTGTAATTTGCTTCTGCGTAGCTTTTTCGTGTAACAGTAAACACAGAGCGATAAGGAAAAGCAAAACGCACGAAGGCAGAAAAAACATAAATGATAGACTATCGGCAGTATTTTCGGTCTCATAAAAGCTGTAAATACCCATAATAAGAGCAGGCATTAAGCAGACCATGCCAAGAGAATATAAATTTGGCTGCAAATTTAAAAGAGGTTTTATTCCACGAGGTAAAACTGGAACGGCGCCCACCATTGTAAGAGCAATAAAGCCTTGTAGAATATCGCGTCGCGGCGGCGGACAAAGTTGTAATATGAGGCAAAGAACAGTCATAAAAAGAAGAATAATAACTGTTTTTGATGTCATGTTAACACTATTCTCTGCTTTTTCCATAAAAAACGCACACCCTATTCATAAAATAGTATGCACGAGTAATGGGGAAAAAACCGCCGACAATAATGTTATCATCGGCGGTTTTTAAAGATTTACAGATTATCTGTTTCGGGATTAAAACGAGGCCAAAAATCCTTGCCCCAATCATGTGTCTGCTCCTCCCACTCATCTCTGTGAGAAAGCATACGCTGTCTGAAATCGCGAATTAATGGTGCAAATTCGGGATTTTTCCCAAGATTTTCTGTTTCCCAAGGGTCTTTTTCAAGGTCATAGAGGAAGGTAAAGCTATCCTCTGGGTTGTCTCCGTTACGGTATTCTATAAGCTTATATTTGTTGTC
>CAYRPK010000002.1:0-4549 GCA_964426175.1 uncultured Eubacteriales bacterium
ACTTGCATTCACTAGAACCTGAATCTAGCGCGTCTGCCAATTCCGCCACATCCGCGACTGAAGGGAGCGGACGTGGTGGAATTGTTTCTGCACACATCCGCTTATTAATTTTCCTCTAAATTTTACACGGCGAGGAGATCCGAGGCGGGCAACTAAGCTATTCCGCAAGCCTTGATTTTTACACGGTACGGCAAACCGAGGCAGAGCTTACTTTCGGATAAATCTTACTTTTCAGCTTGTTCTGCATACCATAAAAATATGACGGTAAATGTAATTATAGCATAATAAACGGTTAGTGTCAACTGTTTTTGAGTCGAAAGTGCTTTTGAGAAATAGAACTACTTTTAATATAGTTTTATTGACTTATTTATTGAACTGTGATAAACTAATTAAATAAAAATTTAATTTAAAATGTTTTATATTTAGAGGCAAACCTAAAATATTTCACAAATTTGGTTAAAGAAAAACACCGTAACATTGAGAAAAGGAATGGTCATAATATGATAAAGTCATTTGATTTATTTGATAAGTTATTTTTGAGATTGAAAGAAAAATTTTCAGAGTATAAAACCCCTTTTCTTGCAGGAATGATTATCGGGTTGTTAGCGCATGCGTTTGCATTTACAAATAAGCTTATAAATCACGATGAGATAGGGGGGCTTTTTTCAAAGGGTGCAGGACTTTCGTCGGGCAGATGGGGATTGGACATTATTCATTACATCTTTCCTGATTTTTCCATGCCGTGGATATACGGAATAATTTCATTAGTTTTATTGACTGTGTCTGCATGTTATATAATAAAACTGTTGGGAATTCAGAATAAGGTGCTTCAAATTTTTGTTTCCGGTGCTGTTATTTCATTCCCGTCTTTAACGGGAACCTTTTCCTATATGTTTACGGCATCCTCTTATGCACTTGCCTTTTTATTAGCCGTTGTTGCTGTTTTTCTGTTTATAAAAAAATCTGTTTTATATAAAGTTTTAGGAATAGCTTGCTTGATTTTATCCTTAGGAATATATCAGCCTTATATATCAATAGCGGCAACGCTCTTTTTGCTGGTATTACTCAAACGTATCCTTTATACCGATGAGCAGGTAAATCATATATTAAAAGACGGACTTTTTGCCTTATTGATGTTGGGTATTTCTCTTGTTATCTATTACGGAATAACGCAGGGCTTGCTTTATATTTTTGATGTTGAATTTAATTCATATGCAAGTGATAATATAACCGCACTCGGAGGTGGGGTTTTAAGTAAAGTATTTAAGGCATATACCACCTTTTTTTCTGTTCTTATAAAGGGTACATATTGTGTTTTTCCGAATTTAGCTTCAAGAATACTTGTTTGTTTAGCACTTTTAGCCTGTGCAATTACGGTGTTATTTATTTGGCTGAAACTTAGCAAAGCAAGAAAGCTTTTATCCTTAATAATAGCTATTTTACTTCCTTTAAGCATAAATTGCATGTACTTGTTTACCGCGCAAAGCTCGATTCATACGCTTGTTGTATATGGATTTGTTGGGGTATATTTTGTTATTGCAATGATTGCAGATAATGCCGACCTTTCAAAATTAAGTTCATTAATTACCAAGAATATCGTGAAAACCGCCATGATATTTGCTATTATAATTAATATATACACTGCAAATGTTGCTTATTTGCGAATGTATCTGTCTTATGAGAGTCTGTACGCATTTTACAGCACTGTTATAACGCAAGTTCGCTCGACGCCTGGATATGATGAAAATTCGAAGGTTGCACTGATTGGTGATATTAACGGAGCTGTTTATGAGCACTATCAATTTTATGAATTTGATAGCAACATAATGGGAACGCAGGGGGTAAAACCGAATATATATTCAAAAACTACATTTATGAGAAATTATTTGGGTGTTCAGTTAACTCTTGCTGACGATGCCGAAATAGAAAAGATAAAAGAGACAGAAGAATTTAAAAATATGCAGACATATCCCTATTACGGCTCAATCCAAAAAATAGAAGATTATATAGTAATAAAGTTTGAGGATTAGGAGGACTGTTATGCCAAAGTTGTTATCTGTTATTATTCCTTCGTATAATGAGCAGGAAATGATAGAAAAAACTGCTGATTGTATAGATTCTGTATTAAATGAAGCAAAAATAGAGCATGAGCTGATTTTTGTTGATGACGGTTCGAGTGATAAAACATGGGAAGCTGTTACAAGTACGGCTAAAAAGCTTCCTTGTGTAAGAGGCGTTAAATTTTCGCGCAATTTCGGTAAGGAGGCTGCGATAAATGCAGGACTTACTGCGGCAAAGGGTGATTGTGCTGTTGTTATAGATTGCGATCTGCAGCATCCGCCTGAAAAGATAGTGGAGATGTACTCACTTTGGGAGCAGGGCTATGAGATAGTAGAAGCAAGAAAGTCAGACAGAGGTAAGGAATCGGGTTTACATAAAGTATGTGCAAATACATTCTACAGCATCATCAGTAAAATAACTAAGTTGGATATGAAAAACGCATCTGATTTCAAACTGCTTGACCGCAAGGTGGTTTTAGCTCTTATAAATATGAAGGAACGGAATTCCTTTTTCAGAGCCTTGAGCTCATGGGTTGGCTTTAAGACTACAACTGTTGAATTCGAGGTTCAGGAGCGGACGGCCGGCGAATCAAAATGGTCGATGTGGAGTCTGGTTAAATATGCTATCTCCAATATAACCTCGTTTTCGACCTTTCCTATGCAGTTAACGAGCATTTTGGGCGTTATCACGTTTTTTATATCGGTAATCATGGCTTCGATAGCGCTTGTCCAAAAGATTATGGGTACTTCCCTTGAAGGCTTTACTACGGTTATAATTTTGCAGTTGCTTTTCAGCAGTATAATTATGTTTTGCTTGGGAATAGTGGGTTATTATATTGCAAAAATATATGATGAGATAAAAGAAAGACCTAAATATATTGTTTCGGAAGAGGTTACGGGAGAAGAAAATGAAAAAGCTAATAGATAAAACATTTATTAAATTTGTTATTGTCGGGGTTATTAACACCTTATTCGGCACGGCAATAATGTTTGGTTTTTATAATATCCTTCATTTTGATTATTGGGTATCATCGGCGGCAAACTATATTTTGGGCAGTATACTCAGTTATTTTCTGAATAAGTATTTCACCTTCAAAAATACCGAAAAAGGCTGGAAGCCGATTTTGAGATTTGCGCTTAATATTTCAATCTGCTATCTTGTGGCATACGGTATTGCAAAGCCCGTGGTAGCTATGATGCTTACGGGATATTCGAGCAATATTCAGGAAAACTGTGCAATGTTAGTCGGTATGGGCTTGTTTGTAATACTTAATTATATCGGTCAGCGCTTCTTTGCATTTAAGAAGAAGGATGAGGAATAACACAAAACGGGAGAGATCTGATCTCTCCCGTTTTTATTGTCAGATATCCATTTTCTCCAATGCGGCATTTGCGCGCTTTTCTATTGTTGCCGCTTCAATATCGTTTCCGTCTTTTTTGAGCATATTCACTACACTGAGCCACGTTTTATATGCGTTTTCCCAGTCGCCCATATCCTCATAGCAAAAACCTCTTGTGTAGCCGATATCATAGTAGTGGGCATTCAGTTCTTCGGCTTTGTTTAAATATTTAAAGGCTTCATCAAAACGCTTAAGAAATCTGCATATTTCTGCCCCGAGCCTTAGAAGCTTATGTTCCTTAGGAAATTTGGCAAGTGCTTCTGAAAAGTATCTATAGCCTTCCTCGTATCGCTTTGCATAGAAAAATGCAGAAATAAGCGTGACCCATTCCATGGCGTTGACTGAATGTTTTTCCATTCTCGCAAGCTGATCGTTTATACATTCTTCCGACATACCGAGAAAAGTATACAAATATACTTGATGATTTCGAGTGCGCCAATAAGTTTCATCCTGCGAAGCTGCATTGTTTATTATCTCTTGATAAAAGTTATTAGCGATATCGGCGCAATAAGACATCATAAACTGATGTATAACCCCGTGCATACGCCTATCCTCAGCCGAGTAGGAGTCAGATCTCATTAGCTTTCTGAATTCGATATCGGCTTGAACAAAATCCTCGGGTGCATGCGTCTGCTTATAAAGATGTGCAAGGCGTTGTGCGTAATTGGCGTAAATCGAAGAGTTTGCTTTAAAAAGGTCGTCAACTGTTACACAGTAAAGTCTTGCGATCTGAGGCAAAAGCAAAACATCAGGTAAGGTGGTATTGCATTCCCAACGGGAAACAGTCTGCGGATTTACACCCAAGATCTCTGCAACCTGCTCTTGAGTAAGATTTTTCTGTGTTCTGAATTTCTTTAGATTGTCTGAAAATACGGTATTCATATATCAATGCTCCTTTTCTTATTTGTTTAGAAGCTTCTGATTATATTATAACTCAAATCTATTTTAAGTCCATATCTTATTTTGTGTGTGAACTCTTGATTTCTGTGTAGTAGAAAAAATAAAAGATAAACCTTATGTATAATAGTATTGGTTTGTTGACTGTATTACTATTATACATAAGGTTTTTAAAATTAAAAATATTGAATA
>CAYRPK010000002.1:4559-39134 GCA_964426175.1 uncultured Eubacteriales bacterium
ATCTTTATTATTCGAAAATATCAAAGCTGCCGAGGAAGTGTCTTCTTACACGCATAAAGTCGGTTGAATTGACTTCTTCATCTTCGTTAGTATCGGCGGCGAGCCACTGCGAATACATTTCGAACTCGTAAACTTCAAGGAAATTTTTACGGATTTGCATGAAGTCGGTTGAATTGATTTTACCGTCACCTGTTACATCACCGTCAATAACTGTTTCATACAAAGTATCCATGTATTCGCCGTCTGAAAGTACCTGAATCCACATACCTGTACCGACTAAAGCATCGTCAGCATAAGCGTTGCCGTCCAAATCGGTCAGCTGAATGTCTTCAACAAAGTTGGACTTGACTTCTGCCACGGTAGTATCTGCGCGAACATCAAGAACATATAAGCCTTCCTCGTCAAGTGTATAGGTACTTTCTTCGGTTAAAGTGAGAGTTACATCACCAAAAATGGGAGGTAAGGAGGGCTCTGTGTCTGCTTCATAAACCTCGAATTCTGCAATGCTTGGTGACCATTTGGTTGTAGCTTCATACATTACAATACGTACAGCAACAGCCTCAACAGCATCAAAGGTAGCAATATCATAAACCCAACCGTTAAATCCGGAAGGTATATCGTAAGAATATTCGCAGTTGGGAACTTCCTGCCATGTTAAAAAATCATCGGTATATTCAATTACCATACCTGAGGGTGAGGCGGTATAGCGTGAGCTTGCTTCAACAAGTACAGCTACTGTATCAATGACATGAAAATCATCCAAAATAACGCCGGCGTATATACCGTCAGGCCAATATAAGATGTCGTACTCATCCTTGCCTGAGGTTGCATATTGCCAACGGGTGAGGATTTCTCCGTCATTAATACCCTCTAAAGAGGCAACGTTTCCGCCATAATAAGAATCGCTTCCGTCATCAAACGCATCGCCTAAAATAGCAATATTGAAGTCATTAGGCTCCCAAGTGCCAATGTCCGGGGGAGTGGGCTCGGTGCCCTCGGGGGCTTCATAGACTTCAAGCTCTGCGATTTTGGGACTCCATTTATTTATAGCATGATACATAACAATGCGTACAGCGGCCGCCTCTACTGCATCGAAGCTTACTGAGTCGTAAGACCAGCCTGAAATACCGCTGTCAATGTAGTAAGTATATGTTGCATTGGGTACATCAAACCAATTTATGCTATCGGGGGAATATTGCACGACCATACTGTCGGTATCGGGAGCATATCGGGCTCCATCCTCAATAAGAATCATAACATCGCTTATGACTGAGACCTGATCCAAAGTGACACCTGCGTAGATACCATAAGGCCAAGAGAGAATTTCTTCGCTTTCAAGATCGCCCTGTGTCGCATACTGCCAAGAAGTTATATAGTCACCGTCGTTAAGACCGTTAAGAGAAACAAAAGCATCTTCGGCATAGAGGACATCGCTTCCGTCATCAAAAGCTTGACCGTTAACAGCAATATTATTTACATTGGGTACCCAAGTGATATAGGGTTTATAAGTATCACCTGCCTCATAAACATTAATTTCGGCAATCTGGGGGCACCATTTACTTACGCCTTCATACATAACTATACGTATTGCCGCGGCTTTAACGGCATCAAAGGTTACCTGATCGTAAGACCAACCGTATGTACCTGAGTTGTAACCGTAGGAATAAAAAGCATTGGGAACCTCCTGCCAGGTAACGTTATCGGCAGTATACTCAACCACCATAGCATCGTAGTTATAACGGGATGCTTCCTCTACAAGGATATATGTGTTGTCGATAACATAAGTTTTATCAAATGTAATTCCGACAAAAATACCATCGGGCCAGGTTAAAATAACATCCTCATCTTCGCCGGCGGTTGCATACTGCCAAGCAGTAACAGTGTTACCGTCGTTAACGCCGTCAAGGGAGATAAACTCTCCGTCATAGAGGACATCGCTTCCGTCGTCAAAGGCGGTACCGAGCAGGGCAATATTCAGACCGTCGTCTGCAGATACATTAGAAACGGCACTGACGGAAAATAAGGTAGTGAACATTGACAATGTCAGTATTGCTGATAGAAGTCTTTTTGCAGTTTTCATTAGTTGCATCCTTTCCAAAAAAAATTGTGTAGCAAATATATTATACTACACAATTACATGAAAAGCAATATTTTTTGAATAAATTATCCTAAGCAGTGGCGTTTTTTGTGTCATGCTGTAAAATATTCGTCATTCGAAAGAGAAACGCCGAAGGAAGCGGTTAAATCATCGCTGACGGCTCTTACATATCCGGTAAAAACTGTTTCCACTCCGTCCAAATCGGTGGCAATACCGTGGAAAAGATAAACAGGCTGAATGTGAGTCTGGAAAACCTGAGATTTAAATGAATCCCAATAAACTAACTGAACGGAGGTTACTTCTACTGTTTTAATACGAGATGTGGTTTCTTCTCTGCCGAAGCTTTGAGCTGATTCCTCAGTTAAAAGTTTATCCAAAGCCGAAGCGACTCCAATAGGCTCAAAAGGCGTTTCTCCCGAATAAGTTGAACATTGTTGCTTGAAAATGCTAAGTCCGTTACCTTCAAAATAAAAATGAAGACCTGTATTACCCACAACTTTTATGCCGTTAATTGTACGGTTATATGAAAGAAGTCTTGCGCCGTTTGCATCAGTCATTTCGGCGGCCGACAACTCACTCATATCTAACCCCAATTTTTCTATAACGTCTTCTGCTATTTTGATATATTCGTCATCGGAAAGAGTGGGCTTAACACCGTAAAGAGCAGTATTATAAAATGAAATAAAGCCGTCTTCATGCGTTATCAAACGCTTTTGCCCATCAACATAGCGGTAAGCCTTAACGGCGGTATTTTCCATTTTTTCACGCTTAACATTACCCATTCCGAAAGCTGAAAGAAGTGTAGAACCATCATATTTTTTATTTGTGTTGTTAAGCATGGGAGGGGTACCAAGTTCAGCGTCGAGGGTTTCGGTTTGATTTAACAGAGATGTAAAATCATATTCGATTTTACGTTGCTCCTGAGTGGCCGTAGTACCTGAAAATTCAACTCTTGCAATGGCACCTGTGCCGTTGCAGGAAACTGTGGTAAAGAGAAGCGCGGATATAATCATTGCTGAGATTATTCGTGAAAAGATCCTCATGTTTGACCATTCCTTTCATCAATAGGGGATGAGCACGGTTACTTCTTGAACATTCTGTCTGCGGCAAGCATAATACCCGCTTTGGCAGTATGGTAAGTAAGACCTCCCTGAAGATATGCAACATAGGGCGGACGGATGGGGGCATCGCAGGAAAGCTCGATTGAGGCTCCTTGAGTAAATGCGCCTGCAGCCATAATAACTTCGTCGGAATAGCCAGGCATTGCCCACGGCTCGGGACAGACGTAGGAATCAACGGGACTGCCCATCTGTATTCCCTGAACAAAAGAGATAAGCTTATCTCTATCGCCGAAAGCGATGGTTGTTATAATATCGCTTCGAGGTGTATCTGATGAGGGGAAAACATCTATGCCGAGAGCTTCAAAAAGAGCAGAGGCAAAAACTGCGCTTTTCACGGCATCTGCGGTAACGGAGGGAGCCATAAAAATTCCCTGATACATAGCCTTAAGCTGACCGAGAGTGCAACCGACCTCTTTGCCCATACCAACAGAGGTTAACCGATATGAGCAAAGCTCAATAAGCTTAGAACTGCCCACAATATATCCACCCGTATCACAAAGACCGCCGCCTGCATTTTTAATAAGACTGCCGATAGCCATATCTGCCTGAAGCTCCGTCGGTTCATATTTTTCGGTAAATTCACCGTAGCAGTTATCTACCATAACTATGACAGAGGGCTTTATTTGTTTTGCGGCGCGTGCAACAGCACCTATTTCCTCGGAAGTGAGCGCTGCGCGAGCGGAATATCCTCCTGAACGCTGAATATAAACTACTTTTATGTTATTATCATTTTTTAATGCACCGATCACAGCGTTAATATCTATTTTGCCGTCAATTAAAGGAATTTCGGCGTAATTGATACCAAAATCGCTTAAGCTTCCGTTACCTGTTTTACCGCTTGCACCGATAACCTCGTCTAATGTATCATAAGGCTTTCCTGTTACGGCTAAAAGGGTATCATTAGGACGAAGCACACCGAAAAGTGCAGTGGATAAGGCATGAGTTCCCGAAATAAAATTATGACGGACAAGGGCATCCTCTGTGCCGAAAATATCGGCAAAAATGCGGTCGAGGTTATCTCTGCCTGCATCGTCATAGCCGTAGCCCGTAGTGCCGGAAAAGTGCGAAGCGGCAACTCGGTTTTTTATGAATGCATCAAGCACCTTTCTGCTGTTATGCTGACAAATATCTTCAATTCTTAAGAATGCATCGGTACATTTTATTTCAGCCGTCTTTGCGGCGTCAAGTATTTTTCGGGAAAATTGCATATGAATTAAACCGTCCTTTTAATTTTTGGTCAAAGTAACACGTTTGCCTGCAGAAGTAAAACCGAGAGCAAGATAAACTCTTTTACCTACATCACTTTTACAGGTTATAAGAGGTAAAATATCTTGGCTTCTGAGCTCTGATGAAAGCTGAGATACTATCTGAGTTGCAAGTCCTTTTTTGCGGTGATTACTGTCAGTACAAACTCCGCCGATAAGTGCCGCTTTATTACCTTTGAAAAATATACTTGCACAAGAAATGACTGTATCTTGCGAATAAATAGCGGCGGACAAGCCTTTACCGTGATTTATTCGATGAAGCATGTCCGATTTGAATTCATCGCGACTTTTCAGCGGAAAATGCTCTTTCATAATATTATAAATATCATCCATTTTGGGAGAAATATCAATTTTACTTTCAATTTTAGGTAAAATTACGTCTTTTTTTAATTCTAAAAGCTCAGCGGAAAAAACATCAAATCCGTCTCTGCAGTTTAATATATCAAAATCGCTCTCATCCATCGCGACACTTTGAATAAAAGGATTAAGCTTTAAAAAAGAATGTAATTCTTCCGCATCGCTTGATTTTGTCAGAGTAAGAAAGGCAGAATTATCTAAAATTGAAACACAAGCATCAATTCCCTGTGAAATTTGCAGATAGACTTTAAAAAAAGGCTTCGTTATCCCGTAAGTTCCTATAAGTGCCTGGTGAAAGAGGGCGCTCATCATATTTGCCGCTGATAAAAAATTTTGAATCTCATAAGCATCATCTGCGGTTGCTAGTCTTATCAAAATAATCCCACCAATTAAATCAAATTCAGAAGTACGGTTGATGCAATAATAACAGCACAAATGATAAAAGCAATAATATCACATAAATGAAGCTTCATCTGCTTCATACGGGTTCTGCCTTCACCGCCGCAATAGCAACGGCAATCCATTGCGGTTGCTAATTCTGTTGCACGCCGTATTGCCGAAACAAAAAGCGGAATGAGGATAGGAATAAGAGCCTTGATACGATGTATAAGACTGCCCGTATCAATATCGGCACCTCGCGCTTTCTGAGCCGCTATAATCTTATTTGCTTCTTCCATTAATGTTGGAATAAAACGCAGAGCAATCGTCATTATCATAGCCAAATCATGAACAGGTAGTTTGAATATTTTTAGAGGCGACAACAGCCTTTCAAGACCGTCGGTAAGATCAATGGGATTGGTGGTATAGGTTAAAAGCGAGGTTACAATAATAAGAAAAACTATACGAATTATCATAAAGAGGGCGCGCCATAATCCACCCGTAGTGATAGTCAGTCTCCACCAGCTCCAAAGCACCTCACCCTCGTCTGCATAAAAAATATTAAGCAGACTCATAAGGATAATTATTGGGAGTATGCTTTTGACCGATCGTAGTGCAAGCCTAAGCGGTACCTTAGATAAAGCAAAAATTACAACAATACATATTCCGGCAAAAATAAGAGGAATAAAATTGCCTGTCGCCGGAATAAAAGCGCAACTATAAGTGCGATGACGCCGATGAGCTTTACACGTGCATCTAATCTGTGAATTACTGAATTTGCAGGATAAAACTGACCGAAGGAGAACTCGACCATTTATAAGCCCCCCTTTTCTAAAGCCTTTAATAGTTCATTCTTGGCTTTTTCCACCGTATAAACGGCAGGATTAAGGTTGTGGCCGCACTTTCGCAGTTCGGAAAAAATTTTGGTAACACTTGGGATATCAAGTCCCATTTGCGCTAATTTTTCGGCCTCTGAGAAAACCTTTTGGGCAGTATCAAACATGGCAAGCTTGCCTTTATTCATAACCATAATTTTCTCGCAGTATTCGGCTACGTCCTCCATGCTGTGAGAAACGAGAAGCACCGTTTTATTCTTTTGCAAACGGTATAGATTAATACGGCGAAGCAGACTTTCCCTTGCTCTCGGATCAAGACCTGCCGCAGGCTCGTCTAAGATGAGGATATCCGGTTCCATTGCAATTATACCTGCAACAGCAACACGCCGTTTCTGACCTCCCGACAAATCAAAGGGAGAACGCTCAAGCATATCTTCTCTTACGGCACAAAATTCCGAAGCTTCTTTAACGCGGCTTGCAATTTCTTCTTCGCTTAATCCCTGATTTTTTGGACCGAAGGCTATATCTTGACGCACTGTTTCCTCAAAAAGCTGGTATTCGGGATATTGAAAACAAAGCCCGACCTTAAAACGGATTTTTCGCAAATCTGTCTTATTATCGCAAATATTTTCATTGCCCACATGAATTTCGCCTGAGGTTGGTTTCAAAAGTCCGTTTAAAGTTTGAATAAGAGTGGATTTACCGCTTCCTGTGTGACCGATTATACCGATAAGCTCACCACGCTTTATATCAAAGCTGACGTTATCTACAGCGGTTTTTTCAAAGGGTGAGTTTTGACCGTATATATAGGTAAGATTTTTAACGGAAATAACGGTTTCACTATCTTTTACTGTGGTCTCCTCAGTAAGCGTGTATGATATGGGCGGTGATTTTTTTAAAAGGGAATCAAGTGCATCTACACATTCTTCTGTTGTAAGAATATCTTTAGGTAAAGAAATTCCCGAATTTCTTAATTCATAAGCCAGAGCGGTAGGATGGGGGACACTTAAGCCCACATCTTTTAATTCTTTAACATTACTGAAGACCTGACGCGGCGTACCTTCGGAAATGATTTTTCCGTCAGACATTACAACAATTCTGCCGCATTTGGCAGCTTCCGCCATATAATGTGTGATAAGTATTACAGTGATGCCTTTTTCGCGATTTAAGCGAAGAATAGTTTCTAAAACTTCTTTTCTTCCTTTTGGGTCAAGCATTGCGGTAGGTTCATCAAGAATGAGAATTTCGGGCTCCATTGCAAGAACGCCGGCAATTGCAACACGTTGCTTTTGTCCGCCCGAAAGACGATGTACCTCGTGATGGCGGTATTCCGTCATACCTACCGTTTCAATGGCACTGTCAACGCGCTTGCGTATTTCGTTGGGCGCAATACCCAAATTTTCCGGAGCAAAGGCAACATCGTCCTCGACTAATGATGCAACAAGCTGATTATCGGGATTTTGAAAAACCATTCCTGCACGCCTGCGAATAGCAAGTAAATTTTTTTCGTCTGCAGTATCCATTCCTGCAACAGTAACACTTCCGCCTGAAGGTAAAAGAATAGCATTCAGGTGTTTTGCAAAGGTGGATTTGCCGCTTCCGTTATGTCCGAGCACGGCAACAAGCTCACCCTTATTAACGGAAATGTTAATACCGTCAAGGATAAGCTTAGGTACCTGGTTTTCTGAGGCAGTGTCATATTTAAATGTCAGGTTTGAAGCATTGATAATTGACAAAATCTTATGTCCTTTCTATGTATAGCCATCCTACCTGCACCATATGGCAGTGGCGCCGCAGGGTAATATTAACCCTGAATTTGTTACGGGCAAACCGATTTCATCAGCGGAAACATTTCCACCGAAGCGTTTTTGACATGTAATTCCCAAAAGATATTCCGTTACGGCAGGAGAAAGTCCCGTGGTATAGGAATTTAACAGGAAAAACAATGGTTCGTCAGAGAGAATACTGACGCAGTCTTTAATGAGAGAGAAAATATTATCCTCCAATTTCCATACCTCGCCACCCGGACCGCGGCCGTAGGATGGTGGATCCATAATGATGCCGTCATATTTGTTTCCGCGACGAATTTCGCGTTGAACAAACTTGATACAGTCGTCAACAAGATATCTGACAGGCTTTTCTCGGAGTCCGCTTGAAACTGCATTTTCCTGTGCCCATTGCACCATACCCTTTGAAGCGTCAACATGGGTTACCTTTGCACCGGCAGCAGCACATGCAAGAGTTGCACCGCCTGTATATGCGAAAAGGTTTAATATATTTACCGTTTTACCCTTTTGGGTTTCAATTCTGATTTTATCTGACATAAAATCCCAATTGACAGCCTGTTCGGGGAAAATGCCCGTATGCTTAAAGCCCATGGGTTTTAAATTGAATTTCAATTCACCGTAAGAAACAGTCCAAACTTCGGGTAATCGACGGTTTTGCCATTTACCGCCGCCCGAATTAGAACGAAGATAATGCCCGTCAAAATCTCTCCAACGGCTATCGGTTCGCTCAGTATCCCATATTATCTGAGGGTCGGGACGAATAGTAATGTATTCGCCCCAACGCTCCAACTTTTCGCCGAGTGAAGTATCAATAATCTCGTAATCACGCCAATTTTCGGCAACTCTCATTTATTCCGCACCCGTCTCAGCGGTAATAACATCGCAAACCTCTTTACCTACCGCATTAATAAACTCTTCGTCCTTACCTTCAAGCATAACTCTGATTAATGGCTCTGTTCCCGAAGGACGTACTACTATTCTGCCGTCAGCGCCTAATTTTTCAGTAGCGGCATCAATGGCGGCTTTAACAGTCTCACTTTCCTTATATGCTGCCTTCTGCTCAGGAGTAGCACGGAGATTTATCATTATCTGAGGATAGGTTTCCATGATGGTGGCAAGCTCGCTTGCTTTTTTGCCCGAAGCCTTGAGTGCGGAAATAAGCTGAACGCCTGAGGTCTGACCGTCACCGGTAGTAGCAAAATCAAGGAATATGATATGTCCGGACTGCTCGCCGCCGATAGAATAACCGTTTTTGAGCATTTCCTCCAAAACATATCTGTCACCAACACCTGTTACTGCAACGTTGATGCCTTCATTTTTGGCAAATGCGTAAAATCCCATGTTAGACATGCTTGTAACAACAGCGGTATTTCCGGAAAGTCTGCCCTTCTCTTTGAGCATGCGCGAGAAAATAGCGATGATCTTATCGCCATCAATAAGCTCTCCGTTTTCATCAATAGCAAGACAACGATCTGCGTCACCGTCAAAGGCAACGCCAATATCACACTTTAAACGCTTAACGGTTTCGATAAGTGCTTCAAGATGAGTTGAGCCGCAATTGTCATTAATGTTGATTCCGTCGGGCGAAGCATTAATGACAGTAAAATCTGCATTGAGCTTTTTGAAAAGCTTTTCTGCCGTAACGGATGCCGAACCGTTTGCACAATCAAGCGCAATCTTAAGACCGCTTAAGTCTCCGTCAACATTTTTTACGATATGGTCGATATAGAGGTCAACTGCCTCAAAATTATATTTAACACTTCCGAGCTCTGCACCTGAAATGGGTTCTGCTGCAGGAACTTCACCTAAAATTATAGCTTCGATTTCCTCTTCCACAGCATCCGCAAGTTTATAGCCCTCGGAATTGAAAAGCTTGATTCCGTTATATTCAAAAGGGTTATGAGATGCGGATATCATAACACCTGCATCTGCTTTTAGCTCGGTTACAAGATATGCAACCGCAGGAGTGGGCACAATACCTATAATCTCGGCATCTGCACCGACAGAACAAAGTCCTGCTGCCAATGCGTTTTCAAGCATATCAGAGGAGCGGCGTGTATCCTTGCCTATGATTATACGAGGCTTTTTATTGCCTGCCGACAATACCGTTGCCGCGGCACAGCCTATTTTATAGGCCAAGTCGCAAGTCAAATCAATGTTCGCTACTCCGCGAACGCCATCTGTTCCGAAAAGTCTTCCCATAATATGTTCCTCCTAAAATTAATCAAAAAGCGGTTGTTGACCGCTGTTTCCACGGTTTGAGTTACTTGGAAAAGGTATACCTAAATGTTCATATGCAAGAGCGGTTACACATCTTCCTCTGGGGGTGCGGGTCAAAAATCCTATTTGCATAAGATAAGGCTCATAAACGTCTTCTATAGTAACGCTTTCTTCGCCTATTGCCGCCGCCAATGTTTCTACACCGACGGGACCGCCCGCATAGTTTTTGATGATTGTTGTAAGCATCTTTCTGTCATTTTTATCAAGACCGAGATGGTCGATATCAAGCCTGTCGAGTGCGGTAGAGGCAATTTCTGCGGTAATAGTTCCGTCGCCCAGAACCTGCGCAAAATCGCGTACACGCTTTAAAAGCCTGTTTGCAATTCGGGGTGTGCCTCTGCAACGGGTTGCTATTGCCATTGCGCCCTCTTTTGAAACGCCGATATTAAGAAGCCCTGCGCTTCGGGATATAATTTGATATAATTCTTCGTGAGTATACAACTCTAATTTGAGCTGTACGCCGAAACGGTCGCGTAAGGGTGAAGAGATTTGTCCTGCTCTTGTTGTGGCACCTATAAGAGTAAAACGCTGAAGATCGAGATGATATGCGGCGGCGCCCATTCCTTTGCCTGTAACGATATCAATAGCAAAATCCTCCATGGCAGGGTAAAGCACCTCTTCGACCGTTCTTGCAAGGCGGTGAATTTCGTCGATGAACAGAATATCACCCGGCTCGAGCTGAGTCAAAAGAGCCGCAAGGTCACCGGGACGTTCGATGGCGGGACCTGAGGTGACGCGAATTTTAACGCCCATCTCGTTTGCAATAATTCCCGCAAGAGTGGTTTTACCTAATCCCGGCGGACCGTAAAGAAGTACATGGTCGAGAGATTCGCCGCGCAGCTTTGCTGCCTCAATAAAGATTTTTAAGTTTTCTTTGGCGTCCTCTTGGCCGATATATTCGTCAATGCGCTGAGGACGGAGAGTGAATTCAACCTCATCATCAATTCCGGAATAATCGGGAGAAACCATTCTTGCCTCAAAATCAGTTTCCTCGTACAAAACAGAAACCTCCTTAATCTTACTTTGAAAGCAGTTTTAAACTGCGGCGTATAATTTCTTCAACGCTTGCTCCGTCAGAGCATTTTGCGGCGGCGGATGACGCCTCATTCTTAGAAAAACCGAGGGCAGTCAATGCTGAAACAGCTTCTTCGACAGCTGAAATATCTATTACAGATGCGGCAGAAGCTACGCCCTTACCTAAACTTAAATCGGGAGAGCTGAAGGATAGCTTATCTTTTAACTCGAGTATGATTCTCTGTGCCGTTTTTGAACCGACACCCGAAACCTTAGTCAGCATATGTGTGTTACCTGAAGATACCACTGCTGCAAGACTTTGAGGCGACATCTCCGAAAGTATGGCCAGCGCCATTTTAGGGCCGACACCCGAAACACCGAGTATTTTTTTGAAACATAAAAGCTCATCCTGACTTGCAAAGCCAAAAAGATCAAGAGCATCCTCGCGCACGTTCAGGTGGGTATAAAGGGTTACCGTTTCACCGAGTTCACCCAAAGAGCGAAGAGTGTTTGCTGTAGTTAAGCATTTAAAACCGACTCCGCCGCAGTTTATAACTGCAAATCCCGCTTCGAAGTAATCGTATGTACCCGTAAGACTGTAAAACATAAGTTATCTATCCTTTAGCGTGTAATATTTTTAATTAGCTGTGCAGCTGCATTACTGCGCTTCATGTTATAATGACATATCGCAAGGGCAAGACCGTCAGCAGCATCGTCAGGCTTGGGAACTGCTTTAAGTCCGAGTAGCCTCCGCACCATTTCCATTACCTGTTGTTTTTCTGCTCTGCCGTAATTACAAACACCCTGCTTTACCTGCAGGGGGGTATATTCAAAGATTGGTATTCCTGCACGTTGGACTGCAAGCAAAATTACTCCGCGACCTTCACCTACTTCGATGACAGTCTTTGAGTTTGTGTTGAAGAAAAGCTCCTCAATGGCAACGGCATCTATTTTGTATCTTGATATAATTTCAGAAATACCTTCAAAAATAAGGTTCAGACGGTAGGGCATAGGGGTATGGGCAGGGGTTGTGACCGCACCGTAATCGAGCAGAGTGAACTTGTTTCCTTCAGCCTTTATTACACCCCAACCCACTATAGCATATCCGGGGTCAATTCCGAGAATTATCACTCTTCTCACCTCAATGCACAAAATAATTCAGAATATTATACCACACTTTTCCGCCCATATCAAGTAAAAGCATATATAAAATCAGTATAACTTTTCAGACAAAATTTTAAAAAACAGTTGATTTATTGTTGGCTATATGTTATAATCAGTTATCGTTTTAGCAAGATAAAACGATAACAAATGAAATTAAGAGAGGTTCTTAGTTATGAAGTTGAAAAGAGTTTTAGCAGCGGTAATGTGTGTTGCAATGTTTGCGCTTTCTGCAGTCTCCTGCGGACAAGAGAGTACTTCCGATGTGGACTATGTCAAAGAAAAGGGCAAGCTTATCGTTGGTATGACCGATTTTAAACCTATGGATTATAAAGATGTTAACGGTAATTGGATCGGCTTTGATGCTGATATGGCAAAAAAATATGCTGAAAGCTTAGGTGTTGAGGTCGAGTTTATCGAAATTACCTGGAGCAATAAGCATATGGAGCTTGAAACAAAGGCCATCGACGTTGTATGGAACGGTATGACTCTCACTGATGAAGTTAAGGGTCTTATGGGAACCAGTGAGCCTTATTGCATGAATGCTCAGGTAGTTGTTCTCGATTCTTCCATCGCATCTCAGTATACTACTACCGACAGCCTTAAAAATCTTACCTTTGCTGTTGAAGACGGTTCTGCAGGTGCTAAAGCGCTTGATACCCTTGGTATCAAGTACACAGCAGTTGATACTCAGGCAAAGGCTCTTACCGAAGTTTCTTCGGGCAGTGTTCAGGCTTGCGTAATCGACCTTCTCATGGCAGGCGCTATGATAGGCGAGGGAACAAGTTATCCGAATCTCGTAACCGGTGTTGAACTTGAAAGTGAAGAATACGGCGTCGGCTTCCGTAAGGAAAGTGACCTTATAGCTGACTTCAATACCTTCTGGAAGAAGGCTTATGATGATGGTACTGTTATGAAGGTTGCTGAAACCTACGGTATCGCAAAGAACATAATCGAGAAATAAATTCAAAAAAAAATTAGCCTAAGGCAGAGGGCAGAAGCCCTCTGCCTTGAAATGCTTTATTGGGAGAAAGGTAAAATAATATGGCGGATTTTTGGACTGTTACACTTTCCCTTTTAGAGGGACTTGTAACTACGGGAAAGCTTTTTGCATTAACGGTTTTATTTGCCGTACCCTTGGGGCTTATCATATGCTTGGGCTCAATGAGTAAGTATAAGGCTATCAGCGCGCCCGTTAAAGCGATAGTCTGGATAGTGCGCGGATCGCCCCTTATGCTTCAGATACTAATAGTATATTACGGTCCCGGACTTATGTTCGGCTGGTCTCTTTTGCCGAGATTTACGGCGGCATTGATTACTTTTGTTATAAACTATGCCTGCTATTTTTCGGAGATATATCGTGGTGGAATTCAGTCCGTGCCCCACGGTCAGTACGAAGCAGGTCAGGTTTTGGGTATGACGAGAAGTCAGATTTTCTTTAAAGTAACACTTTTGCAGCTTGTCAAAAGAATAGTACCTCCCATGGGCAATGAACTTATAACTCTTGTGAAAGATACCGCGCTTTGCCGTGTTATCGCTGTTTATGAGATTATATGGATGGCGGAGTCTTTTCAGAAAAAGGGTATGATGTGGCCTCTTTTCTATACAGCCGTTTTCTATCTTGCTGTTAACGGAATTTTGACGATTGCTTTCGGTAAGATTGAGAAAAAACTCAGCTACTTTAATTGATTGGAGTGAAAAAATTATGCCTATTCTTGAAGTGAAAGACCTTAGGAAAAGCTTTGGTAAAACAGAGGTTTTAAAGGGCATCAGTTTTTCTCTCGAAAAGGGAAAGGTGCTGTCTATAATCGGCTCGTCAGGCGGAGGTAAGACAACTCTTTTGCGATGCCTTAATTTTCTCGAGCTCGCTGAAACCGGTACTATTTCCGTAAACGGCGAAGAAGTCTATAACGGTGAAAACCGAAAAACAGATGAAGGGAAACTCCGCCAGAACAGGCTTCATTTCGGACTTGTTTTTCAGCAATTTAATCTGTTTCCGCAGTATACTGTACTTAAAAATATTACCTTAGCGCCCACACTTTTAAAGCGTGGCACACCCGAAGAGATAGAAAATAAAGCGCGCGAGCTTATAAACCGCGTCGGGCTGGAGGAAAAAACGGATTTTTATCCCTGTCAGCTTTCGGGCGGTCAGCAACAACGTGCCGCTATTGCCAGAGCATTGGCGCTTGATCCTGAGATTCTCTGCTTTGATGAACCTACCTCGGCACTTGACCCCGAGCTTACGGGAGAAGTATTAAAGGTTATGAGAGAGCTTAAAGATCAGGATCGCACTATGATAATAGTAACTCATGAAATGGACTTTGCAAAAGAGGTTTCGGATGAAGTCATCTTTATTGCAGATGGAATGATTGCCGAGCAGGGTGCTCCTGATGAGGTTTTTGAAAATCCGAAATCGGAAGCCTTGAGGAAATTCCTTAAAGGTGACTGCGAATAATTGTGCTTGCAAATCAAAATAAACTGTGGTATTATATTATAAATACGTAAATGCAGCAGGAGTAAGCGAAGGTAATCGTTAAAGAGAATGGGACGTTTTGGTGTGAGTCCCTAACGGAGAAATCGCCGAATGCGGTTGCAAGATATTCGTCGCGTACGGGGGAGGAAATGCCTCTGCGTCACCTTGCGTTAAAAGGGGAATGAGTATAATACCGAAGTGGAACCGCGAATAATCGCCTTCGGCTGTTTTTTGAGCAGCTGAAGGCGTTTTGCATATACTGTTTCTGAGGAGATGATAATAAATGTTCGACAGACTCAAAAAGGATATCGCAAGGGTAAAGGAATATGACCCTGCGGCAAAAAGCGCTTTTGAGATATACGTTTGCTATCCGGGACTTCATGCGGTAAGAAGTCACCGAAAGGCCCATAAGCTCTATGAAAAAGGGCATTTTCTTCTTGCACGTATAATTTCTCAAAGGAGCCGTAAAAAAACGGGTATAGAAATTCATCCCGGCGCAAAGATCGACGAAGGTCTCTTTATCGACCACGGTGCGGGAATAGTTATAGGCGAAACGACAGTCATTGGAAAAAACTGTGTTATTTATCAGGGAGTAACCCTGGGCGGTACGGGTAAGGAAACAGGTAAACGTCACCCGACCTTAGGTGATAATGTTATGGTAGGTAGCGGAGCCAGAGTTTTAGGCCCCGTTAATATAGGTAACAACGTGAAAATTGCGGCAGGCGCCGTAGTTCTACACGATATTCCCGATAACTCTACCGCTGTCGGTGTTCCGGCACGTGTTGTTAAGCGTGACGGAGTAAAGGTCATGCAGGATCTTGACCAAATTCATATCCCTGACCCTGTCCAGCAGGAGTTGACCAGACTTGAAAATAAAATTGCGGAATTAGAAAGGAAGATCGGAAATGAAAGTTTATAATACTTTGACGAGAAAAAAAGAAGATTTCATCCCAATGGATGCGCAGAATGTAAAAATGTATGCCTGCGGTCCGACTGTATATAATTATATTCATATCGGTAATGCACGTCCTCTTATCGTATTTGATATGCTTCGCCGCTATATGGAATTTTGCGGTATGAAGGTAAAATTCGTGCAGAATTTTACTGATGTTGATGATAAGATCATACGTCGTGCTAACGAAGAAGGTATTTCCTCGACTGAGGTTGCAGAGAAATACATAGCCGAATTTAAAAAGGATGCAAAGGGACTTAACGTGCGTGAAGCTACCGTGCATCCCAAAGCGACCGAGCATATCGAGGATATTAAGGAGATAGTCCAAAAGCTTATTGAAAACGGCTATGCCTATGAGAGTGAAGGAAGCGTTTATTATTCGACAAAGAATTTTAAGCCTTACGGAAAGCTTTCGCATCAGCCGCTTGACGAGCTTGAAGCAGGCGCAAGAATAGATATTTCCGAGCATAAAAAGGATCCTATGGACTTTGCGCTTTGGAAAGCGGCAAAACCCGATGAGCCCTATTGGGACTCCGCTTGGGGTAAAGGACGTCCCGGCTGGCATATAGAATGCTCGGCAATGGCAAGAAAGCATCTTGGAGATACTATCGACCTTCATTGCGGCGGTCAGGATCTTATTTTTCCTCATCATGAGAATGAGATCGCACAGTCTGAGGCGGCAAATTGCTGTGATTTTTCTCGTTATTGGATGCATAACGGCTTTATCAATGTGGATAACGAAAAAATGAGTAAATCCAAGGGCAATTTTTTTACAGTGCGCGATGTTGCCGAAGAGTTTGGCTATGAGCCTATCCGTTTTATGATGCTGTCGGTTCATTACCGTAGCCCCATGAATTATTCAATTGATGTTATAACTCAGGCGAAAGCAGCATTGACAAGACTTTATACCTGCCGTGAAAATCTTGAATTTGCACTCAAAAATGCAATCTCCGGCGAAAAAACAGATAAATACGAAAAGTACATTCCTTTAATTAAAGAACAGCTTGACGACGATTTTAATACGGCAGGTGCAATAGGAGTTCTCTTTGACCTTGTCCGTGATATCAATACCGATGCAAATACAGGCGCGTCAAAGGAAACTCTCGAAAGTGCAAAGGCAACCTACGATGCACTTTTAGATCTTTTCGGCTTCTGCTACGAAAAAAAGCAAGAGGAAGATGAGGACTCTGCCGAGATCGAGGCTATGATCGCAAAACGTACTGAGGCTAAAAAGGCGAAGAACTATGCCGAAGCCGACGCGATACGTGATGAATTAAAGGCAAAGGGCATCGTTCTTGAAGATACTCCTCAGGGAGTTAAGTGGAAGAGAGTTTAATTAATGACTGT
Organism: uncultured Eubacteriales bacterium; assembly: GCA_964426175.1. Taxonomy (GTDB): domain Bacteria; phylum Bacillota; class Clostridia; order Oscillospirales; family CAJFTT01; genus CAYRPK01. The sequence goes on from CAYRPK010000002.1 coordinate 21,629, forward strand.
ACTCGAAGTGAAAAACATATCTAAAAGTATGAGTGGGCGTCAGATATTATCTGATGTCAGCTTTGCTGTACAAAGCGGAGAGATCCTTGGCTTTTTGGGCCCGAACGGTGCAGGTAAAACTACCACTATCAAAATTATTCTCGGTATGCTGTCGCCCGATAAGGGTGAAATTTTGGTCGGCGGTAAAAATATAGCAAAAAATTATGAGGAAGCCATGCGCGGTATCAGCGGAATTGTTGAGAACCCCGACCTTTACGGCTACCTTTCGGGATATAATAATTTAAAGCTTTTTGCCAATTTAAGGGGCGTTAAGGAAGAAAAGATACGTGAGGCGGCTGAATTAGTTGGACTTACCGCGCGTATCAATGATAAAGTCAGCAGTTATTCTTTAGGTATGAAGCAACGCTTGGGTGTTGCTCTGGCGGTCCTTCATGAGCCTAAGGTCATGATACTTGATGAACCGACCAACGGCCTTGACCCTGCAGGTATAAAGGAGCTTCGTGATAACCTTAAATTCCTCGCCCATGAAAATGGCATGAGCATAGTCGTATCAAGCCATTTACTCAGCGAAATGCAGCTTATGTGCGACAGAGTAGTTATAATTGATAATGGCAAGATAGTAGGAAGTAAAACCTTGGCAGAAAATGGCGATGAGAGTTTGCACGACTATTCCATAGAGGTTTCGGATGTTCTTTTTGCAAAGGAGATTTTGTCACAGTTCGGGAAAGCTTCTGTTGAAGGGGGTTTTGTTCATCTACGCCTTAAAAAAAGCAATTTAAATGGAGTTTTGTCGTCGCTTATTGAGAATAACGTAAACATATATTCATGCACATTAAGCGGAAATGACCTTGAAACCTCCTTTATGGAAATGACGAAGGGAGGCGGAAAAATTGAGTGATATTTTTCGTCTTATCCGTGCGGAATGGGTAAAAATACTCAGCCGCCGTATGACCGTTACTACTCTTGCGGCGCTACTCGTCGCGGCAATTTTAACATGTACCGTATTTTCAGTCACGATGGATAAATTTGACCTTGACGCGCAGATGATTAACCTTTCAGCGGAATACAGTGAGAAGATCGCCGAAACTCAGAATGATGATAATCTGACCGATGAGCAAAAGCGCAGTAACATTGCCAAGTACGAGGCGTATATTGACGGCATTGCAGAGATGCTTGATGAGGGATATACCCCCTACGATTGGCAAGGGCAGATTTATCTGCAAATGATATCTGTTGACGCACGGATTAAGTATATAGAATCTGACCCCGTATATTTCGGTGAAAATGCCGACCCTGAAAGAAGAGCAGGCGCAGAAGGACTTGTTCGTGTTCTTGAAGAAGAAAAGAAAACCTACCGTCTTATGATGGAAGAAAATAATTGGCGCATTGCGGTTAGATCTGAGCTTGCGGCTGCCGAAGAAAGCATTTTAAAGGCGGCTGAAAACGGGGAAGAAGATAAAGAAGCAGAGATAACAAAGGAAATCTGCGAATTACGGTTAAAATATAATATAGTGCCCTCGTATCTTTCAAATGCCTTGACAGATGATTTTAATATCAATATCTCAGGTCAGTTTGCAGATGAAATTATTGCGGCAGTAAAGGCGATGCTCGGTACTGATTGGCATAATAACATCCTTGAGGATATTGAGGAACAAAAGAAGGCTCTTGCAGGCTTAAATGAAAATGAAAGCAGCGGTTTGGATGGACTTTCTTTATCGGATAGCGATGGCTTGACTCAAGAAGAAAAAACAAGAATAGAAGCAGAGATAGAAGAAAATCTACGTCGTCTCGAAAATGATATTGCTACATCAAATGATACCGTCTATGGTGCGGTATGTATGGTAATGATGGAGTTTCTGTTATCCGTTGCTGCAATTTGTACTATAGTCGCGGCAGGACGTATTATGAGTGACGAATTTATCAAGGGCACAGTTAAGTTTATGGTGCTTACTCCATATAAACGCGGCAAAATATGGCTTGCTAAATATATAACCGTGATGATGTTTGCGGCGGTTGGCATTATTTTTGCCTGCGGTATATCTCTTATCGTTTCGGGAATATATTTTGGCTTTGACGGCATAGGAAGCACTGTATTGGCAGATTACGGTAACGGAGCTCTTCCTTTTGCTCTCAATTTACTCCTAAACTTTTTTGTAAGTGCCTTGCCTCTTGTCATGACGGTAACATTAGCATATATGCTGTCTTGCTTGACAAGGAGCAGTGCGGCATCTATCGGTATTACCCTTGCTTATTTCTTTGGCAGTACCGTTGCTATAACCTTTATTTCAAATTTAAACCCCGACCTTTATGCGAAAGCATGGTTATATAATGAAATGTCGGTTAATGTGCGTAATATTATTTCTCCCGATAGCTTTGTTTTTGCAAATTCAGACCTTGTGATAACTCAGATGCACAGTGCTGTTACTGTTGCTGTATTTTTTGTGTTGATGAACGCGATTTCTTATATTTCCTTTGTCAAAAGGGATGTGAAACTGTAAAATATTACTAAAAAATTGTCTGAAATTCATTCAAAATCTGCATATTATTATGTCGAAAATGACGAAAAAGCAGCGAACCACAATATCTTGTGGTTCGCTATTTTTGTATACACAATTTTTAAAAAATAATTATGTAAACATTAAAAAAACCTATTGATTTTTCCCTAAAATGGCAGTATAATCTTTGTAAAGTGGTATAAAAATGGTGCTAAGTGGAAGTAAATGGCATGATTAACGGAGGTGAAGGTCTTTGCTCTTAGGAACATTTGAAGCAAAAATGGACGCAAAAGGCAGGACTTTCGTACCTACAAAAATGCGAAAAGACTTAGGCATTACCTTTTATGTAACAAAATGGCTTGATGATTGCCTTGCAATATATACCTTGGAAAAATGGAATCAGGTTTCTGCGGTACTAAATGCTCAGCCAATGGCAAAATCGCGTGAAACCAGAAGGTTTTTCTTTTCTTCTGCCGCCGAAATTGAAATTGATAAACAGGGTCGTATGCTCATACCCCAAATCCTCCGCGATTATGCAGGACTGACAGGTGATGTCGTGATTATCGGCGCAGGTGATTGGGCGGAAATATGGAGTGCTGAACGTTGGAAAGCCCATAACGAAAACGAGGAAATTAACGCAAGGGTTGAGCTTGCTATGGAAGAATTAGGAATTTAAAAATGGAATTTTCTCATAAGTCTGTTTTACTGGATGAATGTCTTACGGGACTTGATATCAAGCCGGACGGGATATATATAGACGGCACTGCCGGAGGCGGCGGTCACTCATATGAAATTGCAGCGAGGCTTACATCAGGAGGTAAGCTTTATGCATTGGATAGAGATAAGGAAGCCGTTGAGGCGGCAACAGAAAGACTTAAGCCTTTTTCTGACAGGGCAACGGTTATTAATGCAAATTTTTCTGAAATTACAAGTGTTGTAAAGGATTTAAACTTACCACACCTTGACGGAATACTTATGGATATCGGAGTATCCTCGTATCAGCTTGACAATCCCGACAGAGGATTTTCGTATAACCACGATGCACCTCTTGATATGCGAATGTCACGGGAGCAGGAAACGAGTGCCGCGACGGTGGTTAATGAATATACGGAATTTGACCTTGCCGATATTATATGGAAATACGGCGAAGAGCGTTGGGCAAAAAGGATAGCGCAGTTTATCGTTGAAGAACGAAGTATTAAGCCGATAGAAACCACCTTTGAGTTAAATGAAATTATAAAAAAGGCGGTTCCTGCAGGTGCAAGACGTGACGGGCCTCACCCGTCAAAGAGAACCTTTCAAGCGATAAGAATAGCCGTAAACAATGAATTAGGTGAACTTGAAACTGCATTAAATGACGGAATTGACCTGTTATCGAAGGGTGGAAGATTCGCAGTAATAACCTTTCACTCTTTAGAAGACAGAATAGTAAAAAATATATTCGCAGAGAGGGTAAAGGGCTGTATTTGCCCACCCGAAATGCCGGTTTGTGTATGCGGAAAAAAGCCTGAATTAAAGCTGGTTAACCGCAAACCGATAGTAGCAAGTAAAGAAGAACTTGAGGATAATCCGCGAAGCAGAAGTGCTAAGCTGAGAGTAGCAGAAAAAATATGAAAAGGAAGTGATAAAGCATGCCTCCTATGGAAGCCGATAATTTAGCATATGACCTTTCTCTTTTTGAAGAAAGAAAAAAGAAATCCGAACCAAAAGCGAAAGAGAATGAAGAAAAAGTATCAAAAGCAGTCAGACGCGGAAATACAGTTCTTGCATTAAAAATTGTGTCTGCAGTACTGCTTGTAGGCTTCACGGTAGGGCTTATGCTTTATTACAACGCACAATTATATGAGCTTAACGATACCATTAGCGGACTTAACGAAACGCTTATTGCCGCACAGGCTGAGGAGGTAAGATTAAATGTCTCGTTGGACCAGAAAGTCAGTATGGAAAATATCGAAGAGTACATCACAGAAGATCTCGGAATGGTTAAGCAGGAAAAATACCAGATGCATTATATCAACCTGTCGGAGGGCGACAAAATCGTGGTAGCAGAAGAGGAAGGTTCTCGCGTTTGGTCCGAAGTAAAGGAATTTTTTGATGATATAAAGGAATACTTTGCATAACCGTCTTATAAGTATATAAAAAGAGAGAGGAGAGGGAGGGAAGCTTTCTTCTCTCGTTTTTATCTTACGGTAGTTAAACTGAAAAGAAAGGAATGGCAGCACAATGCAGAAAAACACGGCTTCTACTCCCCAAAGTAAACATGCATCAACGCGAGGTATGCGAATAAAAGCCATAATAGTTTTGGTGTTTATATTGGGTGTAGGTTTCCTTGGCGTTGATATAAGACTAGCTTTTCTGCAACTGGTTAACGGCGAATTTTACGAGGAAAAGGCCGTTGAGCAACAGCTTTGGGATACGCCTATTTATGCACAGCGCGGCGCTATATACGACAGAAACATGAAGGTGCTGGCACAGAGTGCTTCCGCATACACTGTATTCCTTTCACCCAAATATATAGATGGTGAGGAACAGAGAGTAGTAATTGCAGAGGGACTGTCAAAGATCCTCGACATGGACTATGATAAAATTTACGAATTAACGGGAAAAAGCAACAGTCAGTATGAGCTTGTAAAGCGCAGAATAGAGGAAGAGGATGCTGAACAAATACGTGAGCTTATAAAGGAGTATAAGCTTAACAGTGTTGCTCTTGCCGACGATAATAAGAGATACTACCCCTACGGAACGCTTGCTTCGCAGGTGCTTGGCTTTACGGGAACGGATAATCAGGGACTTTACGGACTTGAAAAATATTATGATGAGGAGCTTTCTGGTATAGATGGAAGAGCTATTGCAGCAAAAAATGCCGTGGGCGAAGAAATGCCATTTTCTTACGAAACCTATATTGATGCGCAGAACGGCAACAGTCTTGTTCTGACTATTGACGAGGTTGTTCAGCACTTCCTTGAAAAAAATCTTGAAGAAATCTATAAAAATTTTGATGTACAAGAAAGCACCACGGGAATAATAATGGATGTCAACACAGGAGAAATACTTGCTATGGCGTCATATCCCAGTTTTGATCCTAATTCACCTTATGAACTGCTCAGCGAAATAGCGATAGAAAACATCTCTCAATATGAAGAGGGAACCGAAGAGTATTCCGCAACTCTTAAAGAAGAGCGACAAACTATGTGGCGAAATAAAGCCCTGAGCGACTTATATGAGCCGGGTTCGACCTTTAAAACACTGGTTGCGGCAATGGTGCTTGAGGAAGATGTTGCAACTGTAAATTCCACTTTTACCTGCAACGGATATTTAAGAATAGCTACAGAGACCATTCATTGCTTTAAACGTGAGGGACACGGACACGAAACCTTTACTGAAGGCCTGGTTAATTCATGTAACCCTGTATTTATGACGGTTGCAGCAAGCTTAGGTTCAGACAGATTTTATAAGTATTATGAGGCTTTTGGACTTACGGAAAAAACGGGTATTGATTTGCCCGGTGAAGTAGGAAGTATATATCACACCAAGGAAGGTTTGGGCGAAGTTCAGCTTGCAGTTTCTTCCTTCGGACAGACGCATAAAGTAACGCCTATTCAGATGATAACTGCACTTGCCGCTGCGACAAACGGCGGATATCTTGTTGAGCCCCATATAGTAAAACAGATAGTCGACAGTGACGGTAACATTGTTGAAGATAATTCAACTGTGGTAAAACGTCAGGTAGTATCAGAGGAAACAAGTGAAACGCTATGCGAAATGCTTGAAGCGGTAGTTCAGAAAGGCTCGGCTAAAAATGCATCTGTGATGGGCTATACTATAGGTGGAAAAACAGGAACAAGTGAAAAGACCGACGATAAAAATGATGCCGGTGAGATAGATAAGGTAGTAGCGTCTATGTTTGCGGTTGCTCCTGCCGATGATCCTCAGGTGGCCATACTCTTGCTTGCTGATGACCCTGCGGCTACAATGCACAGCGGCGGTACGGTGTGCGGTTCAGCGATATCCAATATACTTACTGAAATATTACCTTATCTTGGAGTTGAGCCGTCATTTACCGATGATGAGCTAGAACAGCTCGATGTCAGCACGCCTAATATTACGGGTATCAGTCTTGAAAAGGCTAAAGAGGATATATCTAACAGGTATTTGGAAATTGAAGTTCGCGGTGACGGAGATACCGTTATAGCACAGGTTCCAGAGGGTGGAGTATCAATACCCCACGGCGGTACAGTTATTGTGTATACCGGTGGAGAGGAGATCGCAAAGACTACTGTTCCTAAGGTAACAGGACTTACGCCTTCTCAGGCAACACAGGTTTTAAAAAATGCAGGCTTTAATGTTAGATATAACGGAACCTCGGGTGACGGCACGCTAAAGGTATACGAGCAATCTATTCCCGAGGGCACAAAGGCAGAGGAAGGAAGCGTTATAACGGTATATGCACGCGTTGAAGCCAGCAGTGAATAAGATTTTGCAACACGAAGGAGAGTGACAACATGAAATTAAGCGAAATATTAACGGGTATTTCAGATTTTACATGTGATATGCCCTATGAAGATATTGAAGTAAAAGGCATAGAAAATAATTCCTCACGTATTAATCAGGGCGATGTATTTATTTCCCTTGAGGGACGCAGTAACTGCGATTACAGTGCATATGCTGCAGATGCGAAAAACAGAGGTGCGGTTGCTGTCATTACACAAACTCCGCGAAATAGCGGTCTGCCTGAAATAATAGTTGAAAATGCGAGTAAAGCATATGCTTTAGCATCTGCAAATTTATTTGGTAATCCTGCACGCAAATTAAAGCTTATCGGTGTAACAGGTACAAACGGAAAAACCTCTACCACTACTTTACTGCGTCATATTCTTGAAATGTGCGGCAAAAAGACTGCGCTTATAGGCACTATTGAAACACTTATCGGCAATGAAAAAATTGAAACGGGCTTTACGACCCCTGAACCTACACAGCTTCATAGACTTTTTAAACGAATGGCGGAAGAAAATGTTGAATATGTAATAATGGAATGTTCTTCTCAGGCGCTCGTTCAAAACAGGCTTTACGGACTGACCTTTCTGGCTGCAGCCTTTACCAATTTGACTCAGGATCACCTTGACTATCACGGTTCTATGAAAGCCTACCGAGAAGCGAAATGTATGCTCTTTTCACAAAGTGAAAAGGCTGTTATCAATGCAGATGATGAAGCCGCGCCATATTTTTTAAAGGCGGCGCAAAATATACCCGTATACTTTTACGGCATAGAAGAGAAAAATTCAAAATATCTGGCAGAAAATATTGAATACCTTGACAGCGGTGTAAGATATACGCTTGATGGAAATGAAGTAACTCTACCCGTGCCCGGCAGATTTGCGGTATATAATTCACTTACAGCTATTGCATTGGCAAATTGCGTCGGAATAGACGAAAAGACGGCTTGTGAGTGTCTTGCTCAGGCAATGCCTGTTAAAGGCAGAGCGGAAATCGCATACAAGGATGATGAAATTACTGTAATTATAGATTATGCCCATACGCCTGATGCAATTGCAAATATTCTAAAAGCTATTGAAGTTAAAAACGGCAGAAAGGTCGTGCTTTTCGGTTGCGGCGGTGATAGGGACAGCACCAAACGTCCGCTGATGGGAAGCGTTGCCGCGAGATATGCGGATTTAATTATAGTAACCTCAGATAATCCCAGAAGCGAAGACCCCGAGAGAATTATAGACGATATTATGCTGGGACTGCGCGAGGTGGAAATTCCCATAGAGCGTATAACGGACCGGATCCAAGCCATTAAATATGCGATTAAAGAGGCGCAAAAAGGTGATGTGATATTCCTTTTGGGAAAAGGTCATGAGGATTATCAGATACTCAGCACGGGAAAAATTCACCTTGATGAGCGTGAAATAGTGGCACAAGCCGTAAAAGAAAGGCAGAGCAATGATTGATTTAATGCTAAGTGATATAGCCGAAGCCTGTAAAGGTCAGCTTTGTGGGCGAAATATCTCCGTGGGAGATATATGTACAGATACACGGAAAATCACAGAGGGAAGTGCTTTTCTTGCGATAAAAGGAGAACGCTTTGACGGGCACGATTTTGTTAGTAAGGCAGTTGAAGACGGTGCCGCTGCGGTAATAGTATCAAGCCTTAAGGATGGACTCAAGGTTCCGCAGGTATTGGTACAGGATACAAGAAAGGCTTATATGGATATTGCAGGCGAATACCGTCGCAGATTTAATATTCCCGTAATAGGCATTACGGGCAGTGTAGGCAAGACTACCACCCGAGAAATGACGGCTGCGGCGTTGTCAAGCCGTTTAAAGGTACACAAGAACGAAGGAAATTTTAATAATGATATCGGTCTTCCTGCGGCACTTCTTACTCTTCGTGACGGCTTTGATATCGGTGTGTACGAGATGGGTATGAATCATCTGGGTGAAATATCATCTCTTTCAAAAATGGTTGCACCCACGGCAGGTATGATTTCAAATGTAGGAATCTCACATATTGAAAATTTAGGTTCACGGGAAAATATACTTAAAGCAAAGCTTGAAATTCTTGATGGCATGCAAAATGGCGCACCGCTTATTGTCAATATAGATAACGACATGCTAAAGACCGTGAAGTACGAAAATTTAATAACCTGCGGCTTTGATGAAAATGCCGATTACCGTGCGCTTTCGTGCAATACAACCGAAGATGGTATGACGGTAAAAATAAAAACTCCAAATGATGAATTTGACTTTTTTCTTCCGGTTATCGGCTCACATTTTGTATCAAATGCGCTTGAGGCTATTGCCGTTGCAGAAGCGGTGGAAATTTCGGCGCGTGACGCGGCGAAGGGACTTGAAAATTATAAAACCGTTGGAATGAGACAAAATATTCGCCGCATGGGAAAAGTTACAATAATTGAGGATTGCTATAATGCAAGTCCCGATTCTATGCGCGCAGGTCTTGATGCCCTTAGACTTATCGCTACTAAAGACAGGAAAATCGCTGTTTTGGGCGATATGCTTGAACTTGGTGATATGAGCGATAAGGCTCACGCAGAGGTAGGTGCTACGGCGGCGGAAATGGGTGTCGATATTCTTTTTTGCTTTGGAGAAAGGTCATCTTTGATGGCAAAGGCGGCAAAGGAAACAGGAAAAATCAAATCGGTATATCACTTCGACAAAAAACCACAGCTTTCAAAAAAACTCTGTGATATAATATCCGACGGCGATACGGTTTTGTTTAAAGCGAGCCGCGGAATGAGGCTTGAGGAAATAATACAAGAGCTGCCATTTGGTGAGTAATGGTTATAACAAATTCGACTAAGGTGGCAGATGTAAAGGAAGTGTATCTGAAAAAATGGATGGAATTATTGTTGCGGTATCCGCGCTGAGTGCATTTATAATATCGGCACTTTTGGGTAAATGGCTTATTCCCGTGCTTAAGCGCATGAATGCACAGCAGACTATCAGCCAGTATGTTGAGGACCTTCATAAGGATAAACAGCATACTCCCATGATGGGCGGTATAATGTTTATTGTTTCTACCGTATTTGTAACAGCGGTAGCGCTTGGGGCAATGTATGCCTCGGGAACAGAGTTTTTGTTTACCGAATTAAAATATCTTATAGCAGGTATCGGAATGATGCTGCTGTTTACAATGATAGGCTTTTTTGACGATTATATAAAGGCTGTGAAAAAACGCAATGTGGGACTTACGGAGATACAAAAAACCGCATTACAAATCCTTATTGCAGCTGCATATCTCTTTGTAAGATATCTTATGGGAGACCGTTCGACATCTTTGCTTATACCTTTTACCGATATATATAGTCAGCTCGGTATATTTTACTATCCCATAGTGGCTGTGGCTATTTACGGCTTTGTTAATGCGGTCAATCTGACTGACGGAGTAGATGGACTTTGCGGCAGTGTTACTCTTGTTGTCTGTTGTTTCTTTGTCTTTGCCGCTAATATTTTTAATATGACTGCCAATACAGTCTTTGCGGCAGTATTAGCCGGAAGTATATTGGGCTTTCTTGTGTGGAATTTTCATCCTGCGAAGGTTTTTATGGGCGATACAGGTTCGATGTTTCTTGGCTCTGCCTTTGTAGTCTTGGCATTTTCTTTAAATATGCCGCTTATTATGCTTCCTGTGGGTATAATATACTTGATTGAGGCGATGAGTGTAGTTATTCAGGTAACATATTATAAGCTGACTCACGGTAAGCGTATATGGAAAATGACACCCATACATCATCATTATGAGCTTTCAGGCTGGAGTGAATATAAAATTGTTATAACCTTCTCACTGCTAACGGTGGTAATGTGCGTCGTTACGGGAGTATGGTTGGTTAAGTCTTATTACTTAGTTTAAAATAATAATGATTTAAAAGAGAGGGGGCTGACACAATTATGGTGAAGGCACGTGGCGGTGACGAGGCATATAAAGATACATCGCACAAGAAAAAACGTGGCGGATTATTTGATATTATAAAAATTAGATTCAATACAGGCGGAGTTGATTTGCCCTTTGTAACACTGACTATTATAGTTTTAACTGTCGGTCTTGTTTCACTTTTTTCGGCAAGCTATGCGTATGCATATTATCATGAGGGCAGTTCTTTTCACTTTATATTAAGACAGGGTATTTTTGCGCTTATCGGAATTGTAATAATGTTTATCGTATCCTATCTTGATTATCATGTGTGGCACCATCTCGCAGTACCTATTTATTTAGCATCGATAGTTATGCTTGTAATAGTTCTGCTTTTGCCTGCACAAAGCGGTGTTCACCGTTGGTTCAGCATTGCTGGAATAAGCGTACAGCCTTCTGAGATAGCTAAGCTTGCTATAATTTTGACATTTGCGCATTTTTCGGTGCTTTACAGAAATAAAATAAAAACCTTCCGCTATGGAGTAATACCCTTTGCTGTACTTCTTATACCTATAGTAATTCTTCTTGTTCTCGAACCGCATCTTTCGGGTACAATACTTGTTTGTGCTATTGCTTTTGTTATGATGTTTGTTGGCGGAACAAGCTTGAAATGGTTTGGTATCGGCGGCGGCATACTTGGTGCGGCGTTAGTCTATATTGTACTTTTTACCGACCTTATTTCCTATGCATCCACCCGACTTGAGGTTTGGAAGGACCCGTTTGTAGACCCGCTTGGTAAGGGCTGGCAGAATATTCAGTCGCTGTATGCCATAGGCTCAGGTGGACTTATGGGTCTGGGACTCGGTAACTCAAGACAGAAACATCTTTATATAAGCGAACCTCAAAATGACTTTATTTTTGCGGTTGTATGTGAAGAGGTTGGATTTATCGGAGCTACTCTGATAATACTTTTATTTGCACTTTTAATCTGGCGTGGCTTTGTGGTTGCCATGCGCGCCCCCGATGCTTTCGGCATGCTTATTTCCGTAGGTATTATTGCACAGATAGGTCTTCAGGTTGCACTAAATATTGCGGTTGTAACAAACACCGTTCCTAATACAGGTATCAGCCTTCCGTTTTTTAGTTACGGTGGCTCGGCACTCATTATGATACTGTTCCAGATGGGAATAGTTATGTCGGTGTCAAGGCAATCCACAGTGCGACGAATTTAGCCGATATATTCGGCTTAAACTCATAGAGGATTGATGTATAATAAAGACAGGGTGATAAAATGAGAGTGTTGCTTACAGGCGGAGGAACCGCGGGGCATATTAATCCTGCACTTGCCATAGGCGGTTACATAAAGGAGCATTGTTTGGGCTCCGATGTAAGATATATAGGCTGTGCAAGCGGTATGGAAGCAAGAATTGTACCGCAGGCAGGATATAAATTTTATCCTGTTGAGGTCAGAGGCTTTGACAGAAGACATCTTTTTAAGAATGTCGAAACGATGCGGCTATTGAAAAAGGCTGTATCCGACGCGAAAGCTGTAATGAAGGACTTTAAGCCTGATGTTGTAATAGGTGTTGGCGGATATGTCAGTTATCCTGCAATATATGCAGCGGCAAAGATGGGTATTACTGCCGTCATTCATGAGCAAAATGCCTATCCTGGAATAAGCAATAAGATGTCTGCAAAATACGCAGACAAAATTATGCTGACCGTGGAAGACAGCATAAAATATTTAAAAAAATATGTGGATAAATGTGTTGTAACGGGACTTCCGATCCGTTCCGAAGTAGTACTTGCAAAAAAGAATGAAGAAAGACAAAAATTAGGATTTGATGAAAAGCCCTTGATACTTTCGGTTGGTGGAAGCTTGGGCGCTCACGAATTTAACAAGGCTGTTTGTGAGATGCTTCCCAAAAGTAAATACAACCATGTCCATGTAACGGGCTCCAAAGGCTATACATGGGTTCCCGATAAGTTGCGTGAAGCAGGGGTAAAATTTGGAGAAAAAGAGAACATCAGAGTTTATGAGTATGTGGATATGTCAAAATATCTGCCTGCATGTGATATAATTATCAGCCGTTGCGGAGCATCGACTCTGTCGGAGATAGAGGCATTGGGCAAACCGTCTATTCTTATTCCATCCCCTAATGTGACGGAAAATCATCAATATCATAACGGAATGGCTCTTGTAAATAAAGGCGCGGCGATTATGATTGAGGAAAAAGATTTAACACCTCAGAAATTGCTGATAGAGCTTGAGAACTTAGCGGAAAATAAGGACAGGCTTAAAAAAATGTCTGCGGCAGCGGCAGATATGGCGATTTATGATGCCGCAAAGAGAATGTATGATGTTATTACAGAGGCGGTAAATAAAGCAAAGTAACTATTTTCTTTCAGGTTGCATAGTATGGACTATCCAACTGAACCTGAAAGGAACGGCTGATTATGAATAGCTTTATAATAAACGGCGGAAATAAGCTGTACGGTGAAATTGCGGTGGACGGTGCTAAAAATGGCGTGCTTCCCATCCTCGCCGCAACACTTTTGACGGATGAGGAATGTGTAATACATAACTGTCCGCGACTTACGGATGTTGAAATAACTAAGCAAATTCTTGAACTGTTAGGCTGTAAGGTGACCTCGCAAGGAAACACCGTTACGGTTGACCCTGTGTGCGCCGATAATACGGAAATACCTGAGCCGCTTATGCGTAAAATGCGTTCATCCATAGTGTTTTTGGGTGCAATAAGCGGACGGAACGGACGGGCAATGATGAGCTCTCCTGGCGGTTGTGAAATCGGCAGCCGACCCATTGACTTGCATTTGTATGCTTTACGCCGATTGGGGATAAATATTGCCGAAAACGGCGGTAAGCTTATCTGCGAGTGCGGCAGACCTACGGGATGCGAAATAGTTTTATCGTTTCCGTCAGTGGGAGCAACGGAAAACATTATTTTAGCGGCAGCCAAAGCTGTGGGTGAAACGGTAATTGTAAATGCGGCGAGAGAGCCGGAAATATGCGATCTTGCTGCAGTTATAAATAAAATGGGCGGCAAGGTTCGCGGTGCAGGTGACAGCACGATTATAATTGAAGGTGTAGAAAAACTGCATGGTTTTGAACATGCGGTCTTGCCTGACAGAATTGCGGCTGCAACCTTTCTTGCGGCTGCTGCGGCGACAGGTGGCAAGATACGGCTTTCGTCGATTGTGCCTATGCATTTAATACCGATTATGTGTGCTTTAGAAGAAATGGGCTGCAGAATAAGCTTTGACGAGAACTCGTGCCAAATTGAGAGAACAGGAAGGCTAAAGCCTGTTAAAAGTATCCGCACAATGCCATATCCCGGCTTTCCTACAGATGCGCAGGCGCCTTTAATGGCGGCAGCTTGTGTAGCTGACGGTACAAGTGTTTTTATTGAAAGCATATTTGACAGCCGTTTTAAGCATGTGGGAGAACTTAACCGTCTGGGTGCAAAAATCAGTACCGAAGGCAGAGTTGCTGTGGTCGAAGGCGTAAAAAGACTGTCGGGTGCGGCAGTTGACAGTACCGACCTTCGCGGCGGTGTAGCACTTATTATTGCGGGTATGACTGCCGAGGGCGTGACAACTGTGAGATGTACAGGTCATATTGACCGAGGATATGATAAAATCGAAGAAATTTTTTCTTCGGTGGGCGCAAAAATACGCCGTATTGATACGGCTGCAGATGTAGCGGACGGATATATGTCTGCGTAAAAGGAATGAGTCATTATGAGTAAAAAAATAATAGACTATAATGAGCATATAAAACGCACGCAAATAGGCAAAAAAAGTCGCCGTGGTCGTCGCGGTAATTATACGCCTGTTTATCTTGCACTGATTTTTATTATCATTACGGTGTTTACGGTGCTTTCACTTACGGTTCTGTTTCGTATCAAGCAGTTTGATATTTCGGGAACAGATATGTATTCAGCCGAACAGATAATTGAAGCTACGGGGCTTGCGGGCGATGAAAATCTTATCCGTCTTGATAGGGACGAAATAGAAAAACGCCTTGAAGCACAGCTTCTTTACATAGAGGACGCTGAGATCACGGCGCAGTTTCCCGCTACTCTTAAAATTGAGATAACACAAGCCGTGGTTTATGCGGCGGTTGAAAGCGGAAACGACTATTATGTAATTTCGGATACAGGTAAGATTTTAGAAAAAAAAGAGAAGTCTGATATACCTGCAGGACTTATTAGGCTTGTGGGCTGCAGTGTTCCTGAAAGAAGCCTTGAGGATTATAAATCTGCTTTGGAGATACCCCAAATAAGCTTTGGAGATACCCGCACTCAAGAGGCGTATTTTGAGCTGACTGAAAACTTAAAACTCAGAGGAATACAGAATATAACTCAAATTGAAATTAAGGATTATCTTTCCATAAGCTTTGTTTTGGAAAACAGAATAAGAGTCAATGTCGGAAGCTCTGTTGATATTCCCTATAAAATGCAGTATGTTGAAAAAATTCTTGAAGAAAAGAAAACAGAAACAAGATTTTTACTCATTAACGTCAGCAGTACCGAAAAAGCCACGGTAAGAACTCTTGCGACATATGAAGAACTGTGGAGCTGAAAACAATATTTAGTAAAAAAAATTGTAAATTTATACAATATGTATTGCAAAACAGTAGAAAAGGTAGTAAAATAGAATAAAATAGTTTAGCTTAGGCAATTGTAATTAATTTTCATGTGTTGATGTAATTCTATGTTAAAATAAATGCGCATTGAGCCTCGCGCGAAAGGATGGTTAAAAATGTTTGAGCCGGCAGCGGAAATGGAAAGTGTTATCAAGATTAAAGTTTTGGGTGTGGGAGGCGGCGGAAATAACGCCGTTGACCGCATGATAAGAAGTGGTGTTAAGGGCGTTGAATTTGTTGCAATTAATACCGATAAGCAGACCTTACTTCATTCGCAGGCAACTCATAAAATTCAAATCGGTGAAAAGCTTACTCACGGCAGAGGTGCAGGTGCGCGCCCCGAAATCGGCAGAAAATCCGCCGAAGAAAGCCACGATGAAATTGCCAATTCTATTCGCGATGCAAGCATGGTATTTGTTACCGCAGGCATGGGTGGAGGTACGGGCACCGGTGCGGCTCCCGTAATTGCATCTATCGCTAAGGAGATGGGCAAGCTTACCATCGGTATCGTAACCAAACCTTTCGGCTTTGAGGGCAGACGCAAGATGGAAGCGGCAGAGCTTGGCATTACTGAACTCAGACAGCATGTGGACTCGCTACTTGTTATACCAAATGAACGCTTGAAGTTTGTTACCGAAGAGAAAATATCTCTTGTAAATGCTTTTGAAATTGCAGATGACGTATTGCGTCAAGGTGTTCAGAGTATATCTGACCTTATCCTTATTCCCGGTCTTATTAACCTTGACTTTGCTGATGTTACCACCGTTATGCGCGACGCAGGCTATGCTCATATGGGTGTGGGCTATGCCGAGGGTGAGAATAAAGCTGAAGAAGCTGCAAAAATTGCTATTGCAAGTCCCCTTCTTGAAACCTCCATCAACGGTGCACGCGGTGTAATCATAAACTTCACGGCTTCTCCCGATGTTTCGCTTGAAGAAATCGAGGGTGCTGCACAGAAGATTACAGACGAAACCGATCCTGATGCAAATATCATCTGGGGTGTTGCTCTTGACCCGTCACTTGAGGATGCTATCAGAATTACCGTTATTGCAACAGGTTTTGATAAAATAGAGCGCTCTACGGATGTTGTACCTAACACCGGTAAGGTTGAAAGAGCTCCTGAGAAAAACGATGCTGATTTTGACGATCAGATAAGTGATATACTCAAGATGTTTGGCAATAAATAGTAGATTATACAAAGCTTAACATAAAAAGCAGATGTAAGAAATTACATCTGCTTTTTATGTTAAAATTATGATGTATATATTAAGATGTCTAATAATTTGTGATAAATATGGTCGCCTACACTTGTAATTTTGGGGGATTTATAGTATAATGTATGCGTATAATTATAAATTTCCGATAAGAGAGATGCGTAAAGTGATATATCTTGATAACAGCGCTACAACCAAGCCTTCACAAGCTGCGGTTGAAGCTGCCGTAAATGCCATGACAAATAGCTTCGGAAATCCGTCGTCATTACATACATTGGGCTTTGAAGCCTTTAATGTGTTAGGCACCGCGAGAAAAAGTGTTGCCGCGGCGCTGGCTTCCCGCGAAGATGAGATTTTTTTTACATCAGGTGGAACGGAAAGCAATAATATTGCGATTTTTGGCGGTGCATATGCAAGGAAAAAACGCGGTAATCGTATAGTTTCAACTGCTGTTGAACATTCCTCTGTTAAGGCTTCGTTGGACGAGCTTGAAAAGGATGGATTTGAGGTAATAAGACTTGCGCCTGATGAGAACGGCAATATTCCTCTTTCTGCCTTTAATGAAGCAATAAATGATAAAACCGTGCTTGTTTCCTGCATGGCAGTCAATAATGAAACGGGAGCAATTTTTCCCATAGAAAAAATTCGCAGAATTATTACCGCAAAGGAAGCACCTGCACTTTTTCATATTGACGCAGTACAAGCTTTTGGTAAAATTCCCGTATCTGTCAAGAACTTAGGTGCAGATTTAATAACC
>CAYRPK010000003.1:0-33915 GCA_964426175.1 uncultured Eubacteriales bacterium
AATAGGCTCCCATTCTACAAAAACTTTGTCTTCCATTCCGCAAAAGCGAAGATGCATGGAACATATTTTTTCTATAACGGGAGTTAAGATGCGGCGGTATGCGGTCAGCTCGCTTGTCAATATATCTGCCTGCTCACCGCTCATTCTCTCGGTAGATGACCAAGAAAGTCCCAACATATAAGGCGGCAAACCTAACTTTGAAACTATCTGCTCCAGCATCTCTCTTACAGGGACCGAGCTGTCGGGAAAAGGCGCGTCAGCACCGATTGCCTTGACCGAGACATCGCCGACTGCAACAAAATCTCTTGAAGCACCGTCTGCCATTGCGCTCGACCATTCCTTTGCTATTGCCATGGCTCGTTCCTTGGCGTAAGCCTTATCAAAAACGTCGTTTTGGGGTTTATATGTAACCGAAAAACGCACATTTCCGGCTTTTTCCCAATTTTTACCCACTGTTTCATAAATCCTCAGCAGTATAGAGCTGACAAATTGCAAACCGCGAAGAACGGATGTTCCCGTTACACTTCCCGACGGGGGATTAAGAGCCGTAAAGAGGATAAGATTGCTATCTCTCGGCGGCGCGAAGGTTCCAGCGCTGTCACGCACCGTCACCCTTGCCTCAAGCTTGTCGGCGGTAATATCAACATCGCGTAAATCGGCGTTATATAACGCATAGATACCGTTATAAATGCCGTTAATTCCCATCGAAGGTATGATTTCCGCCACAGCGTTGCCGTAGGTCAGCATATCGCTGAGATAATTCGCCACAAAGCTTTCAAGTCCTATCCCGCTTGCACCCACCTTGATATTACGATAAAGCTCATCAAGCTGTGCTGTTTCACTCGGTCCTGCTCCTTTAAGTGTAAAGCCTCCTGTCAGACGTACCGTCTTATCCAGTGCCGCATCTATGACGGGTATGCTCTCTCGCAGTGCGCGGTAAAGCCGCATATCCACAGCGGATATGGGAGCGCATCTCATAATTGACTCCCCCACGTGACTTTTGCTTGTAAGCACATCTACACTTTTAAATGCCGATCGGTTTTTAAATACATCTAATATGCCCATAAAAAACCTCCTTTCCAACTTATTTTTTATATAAGCCGTTATTGTGCATCAGGCTACGGCATTCTGCCTGTTTGTCACCGAGGAACCGACACCGCAAAAAAATCCTCCGTGTGCGTCAGAAAGGTCGATACAAAGTATCGGATATCGTCGAGGGCATGGTCATTTTCCTTTTTTGGAGTATCTCGAGAAGCACCTGTTTCCCATACGTACAGTGAAAATTCACGTATGGCATCCTTACAGCTCGGCGATATTTTAATTTTGCCCGATTTAAGTGCATCTCCCGTGCGTCTGATACCGTCTACTACATCATTTTTTGCCGGAATAACGGTAAATCTGCCGTGGCGACGAATACAAGCCATAAAGCTTGCGGCAGACGGGTCTACCGTAACAGCACGCGGAGAAAAACCCTCGCACAGTCGGCAAAGACCCTCATAGTGTTCCTCATCAGTTCGCTGTTCTCCCTCACACTTAGAGTCGTAATAGTATTCCTTTGCTCTGTACCATATGCCCTTTGACAGAACCCAAAGTCCAAAGGAGGACGGGTTGACTGTACCGTAATCGCAGGAAATTACACAGTCCTCATAGGGCGGAGGCGGAGGCTCAGCAATGTTATCCTTACCGAAAAAGCCGTAAACCGCACCGTCTGCGGCAACCCATTTGCCAAGTACGAAACGCTCGTAAAACGTACCGCTGTAAAGATTTTCGTAGCGGCGTCTGACTTTATCGGATAGTGAGGGATTATCCTCCATTGTAAAATGAAGGTGAAGGGCATTTTTCTTTTCCGCGTTAAGGAGCCATTCGCGGTAAAACCAATGAGAAGGATTATCGGGATTGCAATTAAACCAAAAGCGTGAATTCTCCACCGAGCATCTGGCAAGCGCCTGTTCAACAAAGCTGCGCGGCATCAGCGCCACCTCATCGAGAAGCAGTCCTGCCAAGGTCACACCCTGTATCAACGCCGCCGAGCCCTCATCTTTGCCGCCGAAAAGATAGTAGCGGTTAGACTTTTTTCCGCGGCTTACCATCACAACACCACGGCTGACCTGCTCTGTAACCTTATAACCTAACTGCGGCAACAAGGAAATAAGCGGAGTAATAAGGTTGCGACGAAGCGAGGTAACGGTTTTTCCGCAAATCGCAAAGCTTTGACCGTTAAATTCAGTCATGCTCCACATAATAAAGGAAAGCGACATGCAAAGCGTTTTTCCGCTTCGAACCGCACCGTCACAGATAATTGCGGTTTTTTCTTTGTGTGGCGAATTCTTACACCACCAAGTAAGAATTTTTATCTGCTTTGGCGAAAATTCGGTAAATTTCGGTGTCGGTTTCATGAATGTAAGCCTCCGGCACAGGCTTCCAAGGCTGTTAAAAATCCGCTTTCATCAGTTAAATGTCCATCTTCGTTGCATATTTCCTGTAAAGCGGTAAGTGCCTTTATTCGGTCGATAAGCTTGATCTCAATTCCTCCACCCTTGGGACGCTTGATTTCGGTAACGCAAAATAAATCAAGCTTTTCTGCAGAGGACAGAAGCTCCTCATCCGAAAGCACAAGCAGCTTTACCGCGTCGCCGATATCTCCGAGAGCTGCACGAATCAAGCCCGCCGTCACTTGTCCTTTAAGAGATTTTGTCTGTTCCTCCTTTTCAAGCCGCAGAATTTCCTGCATAATGAGGGGATCGTCAAGCAGGAAAGCGGCTTTTTTCTTGGCAAAAGCAGAAGTGTAGCCTGCCGCCAATGCCGCTTCGCGCGCGGTTCGTGTACGAATAAATTGTCGGCAAAATACAAGCTCACGCTCGCTTAAAGTCTTTTGCACGACTGTTGGTTTTCTTTTCAAATTCAATCTTCCTCTCTGTTAGTTTTTAAAAACCCCTTCACCCTAAGGGGTTTTTCGGGCATTTTTTTACATTTTCATGTAAACATTGAGAAAAATTTTTTCAAAAAAGTCTTTTTTGCCTTGACAAAATACGGGGTGGGGGTATATTATGAAGAAAAATCCAAGGTGAAAAGTATAAAATAAAAACCTAAAAAAGGAATGATTTTTATATGGAATGTAATTTGTGTAAATATAAAAATACTCCGCGAAATGAGGAGGAAATCCGAGGACTGCAAAACCGTCTTAACCGTATAATCGGTCAATTAGGCGGAATTAAAAATATGATTGAGGATAACCGTTATTGCGGCGATATTCTTACACAGCTTTCCGCGGCGGAAAGTGCTTTGCACAATTTAAGCCTGATTATTTTGCAGGAACATCTTGAAACCTGCGTTACCGAGGAAATAAAAAAAGGCAATGAAAAAATCATTGCCGAGGCCATTGACCTGATAAAGAATTTTAAGTAAAGGATGCTTATTTTGAAAAACGTAAAATTTTCGGTTACGGGCATGACCTGTGCAGCATGCAGTGCACATGTAGAAAAAGCCGTCAAGGGTGTAATAGGTGTCACAGATGTGTCTGTCAGCCTGCTTACAAATTCCATGACCGTCTCCTTTGAGCCACCCGCAACCGCCGATTCCATTGAAAACGCCGTAAAAGCCGCAGGCTACGGTGCGAGCAGTAATGTCGGTAATTCTGCCGCCGTGAGCAAAGAGCAAAACGATACCGAGCTTTCCAAGATAAAAAGAAGGCTGATTTCATCCCTATGCCTTTTGCTGCCTCTTATGTATATCTCCATGGGGCATATTATGTGGAATTTCCCTCTGCCTGCCGCGTTATCCCAAAATCCCGTGGCGTTGGGACTTGTGGAAATGATTTTTTCAGGTATTATTCTTATTATCAACCAGAAATTTTTTATAAACGGCTTTAAAGGTGCTATTCGAGGTGCTCCAAACATGGATACACTTGTAGCCTTAGGCAGCGGTGCCTCTTATATTTACAGTGTTGCCCAGCTATTTATTATGACTTCTGATACCTCTGCAGCAGAGCATCTGCTTCACGATTTATATTTTGAAGCCGCCGCTATGGTGCTGACACTTATAACCGTTGGTAAGCTTCTTGAGGCTATAAGCAAAGGCAGAACCACCGACGCCATAAAAGGCCTTATGAAATTAACACCCTCTGTCGCATGTGTGATTCGCGACGGTAAAGAAACAGAAATTCCCGCGGAAGAAGTAGTATCGGGTGATATTTTCGTTGTGCGTCCCGGAGAAAGTATACCCGTTGACGGTAAAGTGCTGTCAGGAGAAAGCTCTGTTAACGAAGCTGCTTTAACAGGCGAAAGCATACCCGCAAACAAAGCCGAGGGTGACTTTGTTTTTGCCGCAACTGTAAATACTGTCGGCTTTTTGACTTGCGTTGCTACGGGAGTCGGCAATGACACTACACTCTCTAAAATAATAAGCCTTGTGGAAAATGCCGCCGCCACAAAAGCACCCATTGCAAAAATAGCAGATAAAGTATCAGGATTTTTTGTACCATTAGTAATATTTATCTCAATTATTACAGCATGTATTTGGGCAATAGTCGGTCAAAGCGCAGGCTTTATCCTTGCAAGGGCAGTCAGCGTGCTTGTTATAAGCTGTCCCTGCGCTTTGGGACTTGCTACACCTGTAGCAATAATGGTAGGCAGCGGTGTCGGTGCAAAAAAGGGGGTGCTTTTTAAGACAGCCGCCGCCCTTGAGGCAGCAGGAAAAACCGACATTGTAGTTCTTGATAAGACGGGTACCGTAACAAAGGGCTCCCCTTCCGTTACAGATATTGTTCCTGCAGAGGGCGTAACCGAAAATGAACTTATTACCTTTGCCGCCGCATTGGAGCTTAAAAGCGAGCATCCTTTAGGACGGGCCGTAGTGCTTTTCGCCGAGGGAAGATTAAATATAGAAAAGCTCACACCTGCAGATGAATTCTCGGTGTGCAGTCACGGTGTTACAGGCATAATAGACGGCAAGAAAGCGGTGGGCGGCAGTATAGCTTTGATGAAAAGGCTGAAAATATCAATATCTCCTGTTGGAGAAAAGCTCGCAAGTGAGGGTAAAACTCCGCTGTGCTTCTCTTGCGACGGAAAATATTTGGGGCTTATTGCTGTTGCCGATACCGTAAAGGAAGACAGTCTTGATGCGATAAACCAACTGAAAAACATGGGACTTGCGGTTGTTATGCTTACAGGTGACAATCAAAAAACTGCCCGTTTTACCGCAAATCAAGTTGGTATTGATACTGTATTTGCCGAAGTTCTGCCCGAGGATAAGGAGCAGATAATAACAGAGCTTTGCCGTTACGGTAAAACAGCCATGGTGGGCGACGGAATAAATGATTCTCCTGCGCTTACCCGTGCTGATATCGGTATTGCTATCGGAGCCGGCTCGGATATTGCAATCGATTCTGCCGAAATTGTCCTAATGAATTCTCGTCTTACTGATGCTGCCGCCGCCTTTAGACTTTCTCGCGCGGTTATGCGCAATATCCGTGAAAATCTGTTTTGGGCGTTCTTTTATAATTGCATAGGAATTCCCATTGCGGCAGGCGCACTTATCCCTATATGGGGACTGACGCTTAATCCCATGTTCGGCGCGGCGGCAATGAGCCTGTCCAGCGTATGTGTGGTATCCAATGCATTACGTCTGAATTTGTGTGATGTTTCATCTCACAAGAAGGATAGACGCAAAAAAGCGGTCTCGTTACCGAAACCGCATGAAATATCAAAAATTTTTGAAAGGAGCAAATCTGAAATGAAAAAAACAATTACAGTAGAGGGAATGATGTGCGCACATTGCGCTTCTCACGTTCAAAAGGCTTTGGAGGCTCTTGACGGCGTTACTTCCGCAGAAATTAATCTTGAAGCAAAGACGGCAACCGTCACTATGACTAATGATGTTGCAGATGATGTTCTTACTGCGGCAATCAAAGATGCCGGCTACACACCTGTTTCGGTAGAAGCTTAATTAAATAGTATAATATAAAACATGGTGTCTTTCCGCAATTTAATATTTCGGTAAGGCACTATGTTTTGTTGAAATCGTTCGTTTTTAAAAAATATATTCTTTGAATCCCCTTTATTAATGTATATTTTTACTATATATGAAAAATTTTTCTTTTTTGGAAAAATGTGGAGATTTTTGTTTTTTTATGATAAAATGTATATCAATGATGTTAATTAATAAAGAAAATTTAAAGACTATTTTCCACGTAATATAAAAGTACAGGGGTGCAATTTTAAAATGGCAAATAATACGTTAAAAAAATCCTCCACCAAAAAGATAAAGATTAAAAAGTCTAAAAATCACAATTCTGGATTGTTTTTGGAAAATAGTTTACGACGTTTATCTTGGTTCTTTTCAAAAAGCGGCGTTTTAGCTCTTGCCTTTGAGCACTTTTTCGCTATGGTACCAGCAACTATTCTTGTTCCTCTTCTTGTGAATAAATCTGTAGGCGAAACGGTTGTTGATGTTTCATTAGTTCTTTTCACAAGTGGTGTAGGCACCATATTTTTTATCATCTTCTCAAAAGGAAAAATTCCTACATATCTAGGTTCAAGTTTTGCCTATATTGGTCTTACAGAATATCTTTTAGAAAACCAAATCAATGCTGGGGTATCCACAGAATATGTCTTTTCCTATGTTTCTTGGGCATATATCTTCAGCGCACTTTTGCTACTAGCACTTTCTTTGCTATATAACATAAAGGGATTTGAACGATGTCTTTCCTTTTTACTCCCCGCAACGGTTGTGGGCCCTGCAATCTCCCTTATAGGTCTTGAACTTTCTGACAACGCAGTTGTACACTCTGGTTTTGACCCTGTGGCAGGAGCTGTTGACAGTAAAGCTATACTTATTTCCCTTGTCACTCTGTGTGTTATAATAATCTTTTCCATTACAAGGCACAAGATATTCAAAAATATGGCTATTGTTGTGGGTATAGTTGTCGGTTATGTTCTGTACTGCATATTGTATGGTTCTCCTTTAAATTGGAATAATGAAATTCAGAGAATCTCTATCCCTGAATTTAATATAATTAAGATTTTACCGCCTGCCAATTGGCTAAATTTACTTATTTCAGTAATCCCAGCAACCTTAATTGTTCATACCGAAAACATCGGCAGAGTAACCGTTATAAACCGTATGACAGTAAATGAGGATAATCGTGGAAGCTTGTTTACGGCAAAATTAATGAAAACTCTTAAGACCTCCCTTTTATCTCAAAGTATTTCCTCTGCCCTCTGCTCAATAATCGGTTCTGTACCTAATACAATGTATGCTGAAAACATAGCAGTTATGGAAATTCACAAAAACAGAAAAGACCACAAAGAAAGTGACCCAATTATTAAGGAGCTTGTAAATCCATACTCTGTAATTCCTTTCATGTTGGCAGGTATTATAGCCATATTTTTCTCTTTCAGCGGTGACCTACAACATTTCCTTGAAAATCTACCAGACCCCGTTATTGGAGGTATGGAATTCTTCCTATTTGGCATAATCTCTGCACCTGGTATTCAACTTTTAGTTGACCAGCGAGTCAATTATAATAAGATATCCAATCAAATCATAACCGCTTCGGTTTTAATCGCAGGCATAGGCGGTCTTTCCATAAATATATTTGATATTGTCAAACTTGAAGGTATGAGTTTGGGTTTTGCTGTAGGTGTTTCCTTAAATCTCATAATTCATGGCCTTAAGTTTTTTGGTAATACTAGCGATGCCATTTTTTTCGACGAATTGTTATTTGACTGCATATCCTGTCTATCCTCTAAGTCTGAATTTAAAATCACCGATTTTTCGAGTAGCAACGAAAATGAACTTGCCCTTTTAAAAGATATTACATTGGACGATTTAAAAACTATCCTCAGAAGCACAGATGGTATTATAAGCGCAAAGGATACTAGAGTAACTGCAGAATATATACGAGAAATTATTACCCGTATCGGCAATGAAAGTAGCGCAAAGGTGACCATTAGTATATGTAAATCTGCAGGGTGGACAGAATGTATTGTAATAAGAAAAACTGTTAATGGTTTTTTTGTTGATATAAAAATTGGAGAACTTAGTCCCATCTTCATCAATAACTACGTTAATGATTACCCTGATGCTATCGATATTGATGGAGAATTTCTTAAAATTGACGTTTCCAAAAATATTCCTCCTCGCAAAATACGCAAATTGATAAAATATATTAAAAGTTAATAATACTACAATACAAAACTGACACAGCTTAATCAGAACCGTAATAGGAAGTATTCTTTTTCCTAATTCATACTGACCGTAATATTGCTGTGCGGTTTGGAGCATCTCTGCCAAATCCTTTTGACTCAAGTCGCTGTCTTCACGTAAATCTTTAATTCGTTGCTGAAATTTCATGACTTTAGCTTCTTTCTTTTTCACAAAAGTATTTTTCTTTTATATTATCATAAATCACAAATGATGTATAATATGGGAGACATTTTTTGATGTTATGTCGCTACACAAACAAAGAAACGCAGCCGTTTAGCTGCGTTTCTTTGCTTTTTCAGGATTTGATTACAGTATCAAAGCCTTGACTTTTAAGCTTTTGGGCAAGCTTTTGCGCATTTGCCTTATTTTTAAATGCACCTGCCTGAACACGGTAGTATGTACCGTCGAAGCTGACAATAGCATCAAAGCCTTTGCTTTTTAGCTTTTCTGCCAAAGCCAAAGCGTACCTTTCGGTTTTGTATGCTCCTGTCTGAACACGGTACAAGGCAGTCGGCGACTGCGCAGTTTCATTTTTTTCGGTAGCTTGGGACTCAGCATTTTCGGAATTGAGCCTCGCGGCAACATCCTTTCTGAACCCGTCCATAGTCTTTCCGAAAAGAGGAAACCAATGGTTTACGTCACCGTGATTTGTGGCAATGCCCTTTCTGTAGCCTTCGGCGTGGCAAATAACATTCTCTGACGAAATACCTGTCTCTTTACACATATATACTGCCATTTCCACTGCGTTTGCGTAACGCTTATTAAAATCGGCAATAATGTCGGCAGACTTTGGATTGTACTTTGATGTATCAACCTTATTGTGTGCCGCCGAAGTATAGGCAATATTTTTAGGCTCGCATATTTCAAAGCCTACTGTTATGCCGTTACCCTTGCTTCCCACATGCCAGCCGCGATAATTTAAAGGTAAAGTCAGATAGCAGCCTGTGTCATCTACCATACCGTGACAGCTTTTTTCTTTAACGGAATTATTCCAGGAATTAAAAAGACTGTCCTTTGAACTGAAGCCGCAGCCTGTGGAATGGACGATAATGTATTGGGGGGTAATGATTTTTTTGCGAGTGGTATATGTTTTGTTCTTTGTAAGATATTTTTCTACCATATAAATTTTCCTTTCTTAGCTATAATATTGGATTTCTTCCTCACTGTCATCTTGGGGTAAATTCATAAGCGCTGCAACGCCTGCCGAAAGAGCAAGTCCGCCCAAGGTAAAAACGGCGGTGCGGAGCAAGCTTTCATCTCCGCTGACCAAATCACCGATGTAGATGCTGAGATTTGCCGCAAGTGCGCCTAATGCCGCCTGAAAAAAGGTGCGCAAGGCACGACGCAGACATTCTTTGGTTTGATTTTTCATACAAATATTCCTTTCTTTAGCTAATTATTGTTAATAATACTTTCTTCTACCGTATCAAGACGGTGATCAATGCTTTTTATCTGCTGTTCCATCACGGGAAGTCGCAGAGCAAAGTTGTTATGCTTGTCAACTTTTATTTCCAGCTGTTCTATACGGTAATTTGTCAGCTTACTTGAGGTCAGAATTCCTCCTAAGGTACCAAGTGCAGTTCCAGCAAAAGAAACAAGCGCAATAAATATCGCTTCGCTCAAATTTTACATCCTCCTTTACCAAACTATCCAGCTGTAAGTCATACCGCCCGCCAAAGGTGCATTCTCGGGAGGTGTTACGGTAAATCCAGACGTCGTCACAGAGGTAAAGCATCCGTTTCCCGAAACAGAAGTACTTTCATATGTAATATCTGCAAAAAGTCCTGTAGTGTTGAACATTTTTGTAACGTTTGAGGCAATCGCCGTAAAGTTGTACCCTGCTACTGAATTTTCGCAACTGAAACGTGTCAGAGATGTCGTAACGGTATCGGGAGATACCGTATTTACGGTAACCGCAAAAACAATATTTTGGGGAACACGTCCGAGACTGTGCTTTACCGTATATTGAGTCGTGTTTTGCGAAAGAGTAACGCTGCCGCAAGCGAAGGTCTTATTAAGCAGCTTGGCAGGATTAACCAAAACAGATGAAAGACCGTCGTAGCCTGCGTCCGCACTGATAATTTGTATTTTGTCTGTGGGCTCTGCAACCTTTTGCTGAAGCGCAGGAGAAGTTTTGATAGCTGTAATTTCATCGGCAAGAGAAAGTGCTGCAATCGGCTCTGATTTGCCGGTTTTACCGCGAACGGCATCGGCAATATCTGTAATAAACGAGGTAAGAGTTGTTTTGCTCATCAATAGCTTCCTCCTAAAACATCAACTATAACCGAATCTACATATCTCTTTATATCCGATTTAAATGAAAGATATCCTATTCCGTCGGGACAAAGCACCGTCATTGTGGGATAGAGCGTAGAAAGCTCGGTTTGTACGACCGCAGGCGAGCTTGTATAGGCGGCTAAAGCATAGCGTACCTGAACGCTATGCTGACTGAGCCAGCTGTTCCATGCATCTACGGTTTTGACAGACGAATCCTCATGCACAAGGCACAGGGATTTGCCGTCATCGGAAATATAACAAATACCGTAGCCGTCACCCATGCTCGCTTTAAAATGAGAGCATATGATGCCCGTTGAAAACAGGAATTTTTTTGCCTTTGAAGCCAGCGTAATCAGCGCTACGGTGCGTCCTGTTGAATCTGTATTTACAGCTGTGACCTTTGCCCCCTCTGAAGTACCGTCTAAAGTAAGGCTGCGTATACGATGTACCGTACGGTTTTTATCAATACTGTCGCAGTAAAAATATCTGTCACCCCATTTTACGGTATAGTCGTCACTCTGGGTTACCTCTATGCCGCAGAGCGTTCCGTCATAACTGACACTTTGGATAGTATTTGGACTTGAATAGGCAGTCACCTTGCCACCGTGTTCAAGCTGAGGATATACCGTCATATCGACTGTTGCTTCGGAACATACACACAGATTAAATGAGTTAACGGTAACAGTACTGTCAAAGGTTTTTACTGTAGGTTCAGTTATAATAAGGCTATCTCCTTCTTGTGTAATAATCTCATAATAATAGGTAAATTCTCCACCCTCCGAAATACCGCTGAAAGCATAGGTTCCTTCAGGTAAAATCAAGGGTGCGGAAATGAGCGGAAATACAGACGCTGTGCCCTCCTCGGCTGTACTTGTGCCGCTCAACGCTATTCCGCCCTTTGATGTAACCGTAAATGAGATTCCTTTATCAGTCAAAGTCTGCCATGTGTTTTCAAGGATATTTTTGCCGGATACCCTTATTTGAGCAGAATATGTGTCGGTAATTTCCTTGGCAGAGCTCGGAGATGGCGAGCTTTCCTGCGTGCTTAATCCGTAAAAAGCATAAAACATACTGTCAGCTTGCCTGCGTGTTGCTGTTGACTTCATGATTTTACCCGACAGTTCCTCTGTAATGTCAAAATCCAGAAGTTCAGCTAAGGAATTGGATATATGAGTTGGTAAAACAGACTGTGCGGCAATTTTATTTGAAGTTACAGCAGAATCTGACAGCTTGCTTTCGGTTACCGCACCGTCTGTTAAATGATAGTATCTCACCGAAGACGGGGCTAAATTATCACTTTGCACCACAGAGGACTTAAGTGCAGTGCTTTGAGAATATTCCTCGTATCCGCTGACCGAATGAGAAATATCGGTGCGTTCTACCTGAAACTGATTTGAATATTCGGTACTTACGCAAACCCTTATGTATGCAATAGTGTCATTCATAACCGCAAAGGAATAAACCGCTTTTTTTGTAAGATTCTGCAAATAATTAAAGTTTTTGTCATAAGCCGCATAAATACACGGGGCGTTCCAGCGCACCCCGTCTAATGTGTAGGTGGATAAAAAGCTCATTCCCTTTGATACCGCAATAAATGCAGATAGGAAGGTAGATGAGCTCATACATACAGCTCCTGTTTCATAATCCAACAGCTGCTCAGTGGCAAGACTTTTATCGAAGAGGTTTTTCCCTACTGTTATATCAGCAATACCGCTAAGGCTTGCCTTTATCTTCTCAACAGAGAGAAGCAGTCTGTCATATTCCCCGATAAGCTGTGAATAAATCGACTGAACCTCAAGATCGGTGTCGATATCATCCATGACGCGATTTTCAAGCACGGTAATTTCTACCGCGGCGGTAGCTGTAAGCTTGACACCGCTTCCGTTATAAACCGCAAAGTATGCCTCGTATTTTCCCGATGTGCCTATTACGACATTAGGAAGAAGAAAAACATTGCCGCTTATTTCCTGCGTAAAAATGACCTCGTCACCTGAATAATAGGATACAATAAGATGCTCATCGGATTTTAACGTCACGGAAGAATCAACAAGCACTGCACGGCTGCCGAAATCGTTGGCGTATGCCGTAATGCTCGCCTGTGCCGCAGTTTCGGCTGTAAAATCCAGAAAAACCGTGGTAGTTTTAATCATTTTTTAATCATTCCTTTCTTTAATAAAAAAATATCCCCTCATATAAAGGGGATTTTCGGCTGTTTTTTTACACTTTTACGTAAACATCCTTGAAAATTTTTTGTTAATGTGTATAATTAATGTAAAATACGAAAGGAAGCACAGTTATGAAGTCTGTTGGATTTAAACTTAAAAATGAAAGTAACGCTATTAGAAAAATACGACTGGTTTTTTATATAATTGCTGTCATATATCTTGTATTCGATATATTTTTCTCCTTGGGTCTCTATTTGATTTTACCCGGAGCATTGCAGATTTACACTATCCCCATGCTGATTTTCTGCGGATGCGTGTTGCTCAGCATCATATTTGTCCGACTTAGGCTGTATATCACCTCCACTGCCCTTTTGACAGTATCAACAGTGGGTACGCTGTGTATTGGCTTTATGCTGAGAAATCCCACCGTTTTAGACAGTGGAATGACCTTTGATGCAATTTCAAAGGAAATGCTGATGTTTAATTTTCTCCCTGTCATAGTTCCGTTTGTAGCAATGCTCGTGTTGCTCTTCCCTGCACTTTCTGCCCGACATGCTCAGCGTCTCGACGAAGAATTGACCTATGAGCCTCAATTTAAATAAAATTTACCGAAAGAGATGTGAAAATTTTGATTCTTAATATAGTGCTTGTCGAACCGGAAATCCCTCAAAATACCGGTAATATCGCCCGTACCTGTGCCGCTACAGGTGCGAGGCTTCATATAATCCGACCCATGGGCTTTGTAATCGACGACAAAAAATTAAAGCGCGCAGGGCTTGACTATTGGTGGCTTTTGGATATTACCTATTACGACGGTCTTTCTGACTTTTTTGCAAAAAATCAAGATGCTGACTGCTACTTTTTTTCAACAAAAGCAAAGCGCATCTATACCGATGTAAATTATGAGGATAACTGCTATCTCTTTTTCGGCAAAGAAACAAAGGGACTTCCCGAACAGCTTTTGCACGATAACTATAAAAATACCGTTCGCATCCCTATGATAGGCGATGCGCGGAGCCTTAACCTGTCAAACAGCGTAGCGATAGGCGTATATGAGGTTTTACGGCAATGGAATTTCCCTGCTCTGCAAAATTTCGGTCAGCTTCGCGATTTTGATGATGTATAAGGAGGGAATTTTTTGATAGATAAAAATTATCTTGTTTCTGCCGCAAAGGAATGCGGATTGGAAATTGACAGCGTTACGGCACAAAAATTTGATACATATGCCGAAATGCTGGTGGAATTTAATAAAAGCATTAATTTAACAAGCATTACAGAGCCTTTTGATATCGTAACAAAGCATTTTCTTGATTGTATATCTCCTACTGTTATGCTGAATATTCCGCAATTTGCAAAGATAATAGACGTGGGTACGGGAGCAGGCTTTCCCGGCATACCTTTAAAGCTTGTCCGCGAGGATTTGAATTTAACTCTCCTTGATTCGCTTGATAAGCGGCTTAAGGTGCTTAAAAGCATAACGGCAGAAATCGGTATTTCTGCAGAATTTGTTCATTCAAGAGCGGAGGAAGCATCACGGCAAAAAGCACACCGCGAAAAATATGACATTGCTGTAAGCCGAGCTGTTGCAAGACTTGATAAGCTTTGCGAATATTGCTTACCTTATGTAAAAGTAGGCGGTATGTTCTATGCCTTTAAAGGTCCTTTGGCAAAAGAAGAGCTGTATGAGGCAGAGAATGCAATAAAGCTTTTAGGAGGACAGTGCGAAGAAATTATACAATATTCAATTTTCGGCACAGATTTAACTCACTGTATAGTCGCCGTAAAAAAACGTTCTGCTACTCCGGCTAAATATCCGCGTCAATCTGCAAAAATTGCACAAAAGCCGCTATGATGTATTGGTGATTTTATTCATTGACAAAGGTGCTGTAACTGTTTATAATGGTTTATACAGCGTTTTACAAAAAAGAAAGGAACGTTTTTTATGAAAAGATTTATTTCTGCAATCATGGCTTTTGCTATGACTGCAACAGTAGCTGCATCAAGTGCAGTGATAACCTCCTCCGCAGAAGAAGAGGTTATTAAGGTTGCCTGCGTAGGTGACAGTATTACCGACAACAGCAAGTCCATTTACGCATATCCTGCACAGCTTCAGGAAATGCTCGGTGATGGTTACGATGTACGTAACTATGGCTACGGCGGTACTACGGCAATGAAAGACGGTGCACCTCTTAATTATTGGGATAGAACCGAATATATCGACAGCCATAACTTCCAACCCGATATCGTTATCTTCATGCTCGGTACCAACGATGCCGCAGGAGATAATCAGGAAAAGGCTCTTGACCATTTTAAGGAAGATTACACCGCGCTTATTCAGACCTATCTTGACCTTGAATCTCAGCCTGAGGTTTGGATAGCAACCGCTCCCTGGACTCGTGACGAACCCCGTAAGTCGGGTGTTTCGGATATAATCCTCCCTGCTCAGCTTGAGGTTGCAGAGGAACTTGGTCTTAATGTTGTTCATACTCATGAAGCAACAGCAGAATTTTCCGAATATTTTAACGACGGACTTCATCCCAACACTCCGGGCTACTATCTCTTAGCTCAGGTATTCTATGAGGATGTATTCGGCGGCACCATCTATGATGCTACCGTTATCGCTGAAGAAGGAACCTCCGTTTCAGTCGGCGGCTACTCTGCTACCGCAGATGCAGAAGGCAAGGCAATTATCCCTGTTGCCGCAGGCGAGCGTACCTTCACTACAAATCTTGTCGGCTACGGCACTGCAAGCAAGACTGTTGATGTTACGGGCGATGTAACAGTCGATATGACCGAAGGTTTTACCGCTGTTCAGAACCTTGCATTGACCGCGACCGCTATTGATGAAACCGGCGGAAGAGCTTATTATACCGCTGACCGCACTCCCGATAAGCTCAATGACGGTAATACTTCCACCAGCTGGCAGTGTACAACTACCGTCGGCGCTGGATCGCCCATCTCTGATCTTTGGGCCGGCTATGATTTCGGCGAGGCAAAGACCTTTGATCAGGTCGTAGTATGGTGGGAAGAAGCCACCGCTTGCGAGATCGGTTCAGGCTACAGCATCAGCTATTCCGATGACGGCAAAACTTGGACAGAGGTTACCAACTTCAACGCAACCCGCGCAAATGCGATTGATACCTGCACCTTTGATGCAGTAACCGCAAGATATGTCCGACTTGTTTGCGAAATTTCAAACAACAGCAAGGCATTACCTCAGATGTTCGAGCTTGAGGTTTACAGTCCTAAAGAGCAAGTTGATCCCGGTAATGAGCCCGATCCTGAGCCCACTGGCAAGGGTGATGTAAATGGTGACGGTGAGATCAACTCCACCGACTATACTCAGGTTCGCCGCCACTTCCTCGGCACCTTCACCATTGCAGAAGAAAATCTTGACGCTGCTGATGTTGACAGCGACGGTCAGATCAACGGTACCGACTTTATGCGTATTCGCAGACATTTCTTAGGTACCTTCGTAATTGGTGAATAATTTGTATTAAAAAGCGAAAGCCGGCCCTATCTCGTTTAGGGTCGGCTTTTTGTTGCTTTTAAACTTTACACTGATAAATCGAACGGGAAAGCTTTTTTGTTACATCATAAGCTCGCAAACAAGATTTGAAAGCTCTGCAGGATTATCAATTGATATTCCGCCGATAAGACAGCCCTGTGCATAAAGTATCTTCGCGTATTTTGCAAGAGTTTCATTATCAAGCGTCTTTAACTTTTGTGCAATGGGATGGGAAACATTAATTTCAAGTGCAACCTTGGCTTTTATATGACTGTCATTAGGCATAGCCTCTAAAATCTTTTCCATTTCAAGAGATATTTCGCCTTCGGATGTCAAACAAACAGGATGATTTTTAAGCTTATTGGTAAAACGGACTTCAACTACTTTTCCCTCAAGACTTTCCAGCATGGTCTTGAATACTTCGCTTGCCGATTCGTTTTCCTTTTTCAAGCTTTCCTTTTCTTCGTCACTGTCAAGATCAAGCTTGTCACCTGAGATATTGACAAACTTTTTGCCCTCATATTCTCCTAAAATCTTAACTGCAAATTCGTCAACATTGTCGGTAAGATAAAGTATCTCATAGCCCTTATCCTTGACAGTTTCCGTCTGAGGCAGCATTTCAACCTTATCTACAGTATCTCCGCAGGCATAATAAATGCAGTTCTGACTCTCTTTCATACGGTCAACATATTCTTTAAGGGTTACCGGCTTTTTTTCAAGGGAAGAAACAAATAAAAGCAGGTCTTTAAGCTTATCCTTATCCATGCCGTAATTGGAATATACGCCGTACTTAAGCTGCATACCGAAAGCCTTGAAAAATTTTTCGTAATTTTCACGGTCATTCTCCAGCATTTTAGTAAGCTCAGTCTTTATTTTGTTTTCAACAGTTTTTGCAATAAGCTTTAATTGACGGTCGTGCTGAAGCATCTCGCGAGAAATATTTAATGATAGGTCCTCACTGTCAACAATACCTTTGACAAAGCTGAAATAATCAGGTAAAAGCTCAGCACATTTGTCAGTAATCAGAACTCCCTTACAATAAAGGCAAAGTCCTTTTTCATACTCCTTTGCATAGTAGTCAAAGGGTGCGCGCGCAGGAATGAAAAGAAGTGAAGAAAATACCGACTGTCCCTCTGTCTTTGTATGAATAACCTTTAATGGTGCCTCAAAATCATAGAATTTTTCCTTATAAAATTCGTCATATTCTTCTTTTGTAATGTCGCTTTTGCTCTTTTTCCAAAGGGGTACCCTGCTGTTAAGCGTGCGGATCTCGGTATAGTCTTCATATTCGCTGTCGCTGCCCTCTTTGAGCCTGTGACTTGTTACCTCCATTTTAATGGGATAACGTATATAATCGGAATATTTTTTGACAAGCTCAGTTATGCGGTAGGTTTCAAGATAACTGTCGTAATCCTCATCCTCGGCATTTTCTTTGATGTGCATGGTAATAACAGTACCTATCTCATCCTTTTCGCACTTCTCAACGGTATATCCCTCAACTCCTGTTGATTGCCACTTTGCACCGCTCTCACTGCCTATTGCTCGGCTTACCACCGTAACCTTGTCGCTGACCATAAAGGCAGAATAAAATCCAACACCAAACTGACCGATAATTTCAACATTCTGTGCATTTTCATTCTCTGCCGTTTCAGCCTTAAACTTCTGAGAACCGCTTTTCGCAATGGTACCCAGATTGTTTTCAAGCTCCTCTGCCGTCATTCCGCAGCCAGTATCTGTAATAGTCAAGGTGCGGTTTTCCTTGTCAATTTCAATATTAATTTCAAGGTCTGCATCAGGGATAGAGGTGTCCGTCAAGGAACGGAAATATCGCTTATCCAGCGCATCGGATGCATTAGAGATAATCTCTCGGAGAAATATCTCCTTGTGCGTATAAATAGAATTGATCATCATATCCAAAAGTTTTTTGGATTCGGCTTTAAACTGCTTTGTTCCCATATTTTTCGTCCTTTCATTTTAATATGTTTTAGTGAATGTCCAAAGTATAGTCCCAAAGATTGTATAAAACATGGCAATGTGATGAACAAACAGTAAAAATTAGCACTCATTCGTATCGAGTGCCAATTAAGTGTCGCTTACCATTTTACTCTGTCTGAGTCCGTCACGGTAAAGGTAGCTCAAAATTACCGAAAAGTTTTTAAAATACTGCTTGAAGTGAGGCTTTGAATATGCTATTATAAACTGAATTTTTATGTAAAAAGAGGCATAGGCTATGTTTAAAAGAATCGTAGTTAAGGTGGGTACCTCTACCGTAACTCATAAAACAGGTAAAATCAATCTTCGCAGGCTTGATCGCCTTGCAAGAGTACTTACCGATATTAAAAATATGGGAACCGATGTTATCCTTGTTACCTCAGGAGCAATCGGTACAGGTGTTGGTAAATTAGGCTTGGCGGAAAAGCCCGACGATATCCCATCCCGTCAGGCTTTGGCGGCAATAGGTCAATGCGAGCTTATGAGTATTTACGACCGTCTTTTCGGTGAGTACGGAGCAACTACCGCGCAAATTCTTCTTGAAAATGCCATTGCCCTTTCGGAAAAAGGCGAAACTAGAGGTCACGCAAGAAATACCTTTAAGCGCCTTTTTGAATATGGCGTTATCCCTATCGTTAACGAAAACGACTCTGTTTCAGTCGATGAGCTTATCCATTGCGAAAACGATACCCTTTCCGCAATAGTAGCTGAGCTTACTCACGCAGATTTGTTGGTTCTGCTTACTGATATCGACGGCCTTTACGATTCTAATCCTGCAGAAAATCCCGAAGCAAAGCTTATATCCGAAGTTTTTGATATCACGGAAGACATTGCTTCTGCGGCAGGCAATTCCGTTTCGGGTCAGGGCACAGGCGGTATGGCAACTAAGATAGAAGCGGCAAAATTTGCAACAAAAGCAGGTATTGATGTTATTGTCGCATCGGGAAACAATCCAAAAATACTTTATGATATAATTGACGGTAAAAAGGTCGGTACAAAGTTTTACGGTAAAAAGGAGGAAAAATAAAATGACTTCAGACGCTGTTATCAATCAAATGGGCCTTGACGCAAGAAAGGCTGTATCCTGCCTTGCCTCGGCTTCGGCTTTAAAGAAGAACTCCGCCCTTGAGGAGATTGCAAAGGCTTTGACAGAAAATATAAATGAAATTCTTGCCGCAAATAAAAGGGATATTGACCACGGTATCCAGATGGGTATGAAAAAATCACTTCTTGACCGTCTGACCTTAACCAAAGAACGAATTTTAGGTATGGCGGAGGGCGTAAGAGAAGTTATAGCTCTCGAGGACCCTATTGGCGCATTGGACGGCATGGTAACCCGCCCCAATGGACTTAAAATCGGTAAAATGGCAGTTCCTATGGGCGTAATCGGTATTATATATGAAGCTCGTCCCAACGTTACGGTAGATGCAGCGGCACTTTGTCTCAAAAGCGGCAATGTTTGTATTCTGCGCGGCGGTAAGGAAGCTATATCCTCAAGTGAATGTTTGGCTGAAATTATGAGATCTGCCGTTTTAAAGGCAGGTTTCGATAAAAACATCATTCAGCTGGTTACGGATACCTCCCGTGACTCTGCCGTTGCGCTGATGAAATGTAAGTATCTCGATTTGCTCATTCCTCGCGGCGGTGCAGGCCTTATCAGAGCAGTTGTTGACAACGCTACCGTCCCCGTAATAGAAACAGGCGTTGGAAACTGCCACGTTTATATAGATTCTTCCGCAGATATTGATATGGGTGTGGATATTATCGTCAACGCCAAGGCACAACGCCCCTCAGTATGCAACGCCGCGGAAAGCCTGCTTGTTCATAAAACCGTTGCTGAGGAATTTTTGCCTAAAGCGGCAGTAGCTTTAAAAGAGAAAAATGTGGAGCTTCGCGGATGTGAGCGTACCTGCTCGATAGTTGAGGGGGTTATCCCTGCAACGGAAGAAGACTATGCGACCGAATATAACGACTATATTCTCGCCATCAAGGTTGTTGACAGTCTGGATGCAGCTATTTCGCACATTTCTAAATATTCAACTCACCACAGTGAAGCCATTGTAACAAGCGATTATTTTGCAAGCCGCAGATTTTTGGAAGAGGTCGACGCGGCGGCAGTTTATGTAAACGCTTCTACCCGTTTTACTGACGGTAACGAATTCGGCTTTGGTGCGGAGATAGGTATTTCTACACAAAAGCTTCACGTAAGAGGACCCATGGGACTTAAAGCCCTTACCACCACCAAGTATATTATTTTAGGCAACGGGCAAATAAGATAATTTTTAAGGAGGGTGTTTAATGGAAAGAGATGTTAAACGTCCCCGATGGACTTCTACCGCAACAGTAGGGCTTGTACTTTTAATAGTGCTGATTTTTCTTGCCTTTTCCTTTGTTAGCTCCCTTTTTCCCAAAAAGGATAAAAGCGTAACGCCGCAGGTAAGTCAGGTGGCGTTTTCATTAACAGAGGCACAGCAAAAAGAAATAATGCTGCTTGTTTCACCCCTTATTGAGCTTGATACGGTCGGTTTTCATTCTCTCTCGGAAGCAGATGCGGCATCTTTAACAGACGGTGCCATATTGCGTCTGTTAAAAAGCAATAAAACCTTTCGCCTTGACAGCAGTGGTATTCTTTATATCAACGCTGCCGACGTTGCGGCAGAATATGAGCTTATTTATGGCGAAGTTCCCGACTTTACAGGATATGACAGTGAGATTTTTTCATACAATGCCGAAAGCCGTACATTTTCGGTGCAGACGGAAATAACAGACGATGCGGCGGCCGAGCCTGCTTATGTAACCGCTCCCGAAGCTCTCTTTCCCGAAACAAAGGAGCTTTCCATTTTGTCAGCCTCTGCTGCCGACGGAATAATTAAGGTCACCCTTTCGGCAACAGATGAAGAGACACACAAATATGAGATATCTTTAACCGATAACGGCGGATATGTGCTTGTTTCATTCCTTGAAGTCTAAGAAAGGATGGTTTGCAATGAAACAGACCGACACCCGAGGTATTTTAGGTGAAGATCTAAAATCCTACATCGGTCACCCGTTTAAATGGGGTATGACGGTTTTAGGAAAGAAACGCCCACTGTTTTTTCTGGGCGTTTTCATAAACCTTGTCTGCGGTGTACTTATTTTTGCTCCTATTGAAGTAGCGGCAAGACTTGTAGATGAAGTCTTCGAACAGAATATTTATGACCGCATAACCTTGTACATAGTTTTAATTGCGGCATTGCCCTGCTTAAGGGCAGTGCTTTCTCTCATTTACCGTTTCTTCATGGAGATATGCTCACAGGATGTAATTTATCGCGTCCGTGGCGGTATGTATCTTCACGCTCAGGAAATGGACATGGGATTTTACAGCGAAATTCCCGCGGGAGAAGTAATGGCAAAAATGACGGGTGACATTGATAGTATCCGTCATTTCTTTGCTTGGACCTTCTTTTTTACCTGCGAACAGATTTTTCTTTTCGTAGCAGGCGCTATTTATCTGCTTACCATAAATCCGCTTCTTGCTTCAATGATTTTGGTGCTTTCTCCCATCGTAGCGCTTGTTGCTATGAAAATGAGCCGACGTGTCCGTCCTCAATGGGGTGTAATACGCCGTAACTTTGAAAAATTAAATACAGTTGTTCAGCAAAACATCGCAGGAAACCGAGTTGTAAAAGCCTTTTCAAGAGAAGAATATGAAACAGAAAAATTTGAAAAAGAAAATTCCGAATACAGAAAATCCAACGAACGCATCGCCGATATCTGGGCAACATATCTTCCCATTCTGGAAGTAATTGCGGGAACGATAGGCGTTATCGTTTTACTCGTCGGAGGACTTCTTGTTATAAACGGCTCGATGAAGCTAAGTCAGCTTGTTGCTTTTAACTCCCTCGCCTGGGTTCTTAATAATCCTATGAAAAATTTGGGTAATATCATCAATGAAAGTCAGCGTTACGCTGCCTCTGCCAATAAAATAGTTGAATTTCTTGCAACTCCCACTCAAATTAAATCCCCCGAGGAAAGTATTGGTTGCCCGCAAAGTGGCAGTGT
The DNA here is from genome assembly GCA_964426175.1 of uncultured Eubacteriales bacterium. GTDB lineage: Bacteria > Bacillota > Clostridia > Oscillospirales > CAJFTT01 > CAYRPK01. The sequence continues at coordinate 22,189 of CAYRPK010000003.1, forward strand.
GGAATTTAAAAATGTATCCTTTGCTTATTCGGGCAAAGACGCCATCAGGAATATCAGCTTTACCGCAAAAGCAGGTCAGACCATAGGTATAGTCGGTGAAACAGGCAGCGGAAAATCTACGCTTGTTTCCTTAATTCCCCGATTTTTCGATGCAACTGACGGCGAAGTTTTAATTGACGGTAAAAATGTAAAAGACTATGACCTACAGGGCTTGCGTAACGAAATAGGTATGGTTATGCAGGAGGTTTTTCTCTTTTCCGATACAGTCGAAGGCAATGTGGCTTACGGCGACTCCGATTTGCCTTTTGAAAAGGTCCGCGAATATTCACGTGTTTCCGATGCCGACGGATTTGTCACAAAAATGCCAGACGGCTATGACACCATCATAGGCGAAAGAGGCGTCGGTCTTTCGGGCGGTCAGCGGCAGAGAATAAGTCTCGCCCGTGCTCTTGCCGTAAATCCCAAGATCCTCATTTTAGACGATACCACCTCTGCGCTTGATATGGAAACCGAACGCCTTATTCAGAATAATCTTGCCGAAAGAAAGGGCGGTCAAACTACCTTTATCATCGCCCACCGCGTTTCATCTGTCAGAAATGCTGATTTAATACTCGTTTTGGAAAACGGTGAAATTAAGGAGCGCGGCAAGCACGAAGAGCTTATCAAAAAAGGTGGAATTTATTGCAATTATTTCCTTACTCAAACAGGCTTTGATTCGGTTCCCGAAAATTTGGGAGGTGAGGGTTAATGGCAAGAAACAAATACGATGTTGATGAGGTCTTGGAAACCCCGTTTAACAAAGAACAGTTTAAACGTGTTTTTAAATTTGCGCTTCCCTATAAGAAAAAGCTTATCGCAACTCTCATTGTCATTATGACTGCGGCAGTTTTAAACCTAATCACGCCCCTTATTCTGCAACATATTATTGATGATTACATTCCTCAGAAGAATACGGGAATGGTCATATTCTTAGGCGTTCTCAATATGGTATGTATAATAGTCGCCGCATTTCTTACCTCTTTCCGTATGCGCGCAACAAATCGTGTGGGACAGGGTATTGTTCACGATATGCGTCTTGCTATGTTCAAGCATCTGCAGCAGTTGCCTTTTACATATTTTGATGACCGCCCACAGGGTAAGATCCTCGTCAGAATAGTTAATTACGTCAACTCCATCAGCGATATTATTTCAACGGGACTTATAAACGCCATAGCAGAAGGCTTCAACATAGTAGTCATTATTGTACTTATGCTTATTATGGACCCTCTTTTGACTCTTATTGCTATGTGCGGTCTGCCTCTTCTTGTTTTAGGTATAGTCATAATAAAAGGCTTTCAGCGCAAGGCACAGCAAATCCTTTCCTTGCGTCAGAGTAATCTTAATGCCTATACTCAGGAAAGCTTAGTCGGCATGAAGGTAACTCAGGTCTTTTCTCGCGAGGAGGAAAACCGAGGTATTTTTGACAGACTTTCAAAGGACTACCGTAAAGCCTGGATGAAATCTGTAATGCTCAATATCTCTCTTTGGCCGTGGGTAGAAGCTATAAGTAACTTTACAGTTGCGGCGCTTTACTTTATCGGCACTCTCGTTTTAAGAAACATGCTTGGCGGACACCTTGCCAGCGAGTCCATCGGCGTGGGTGTCATTATAGCCTTTGTCAGCTACGTAAAACGCTTCTGGACCCCTGTTAATAATATAATGAACTATTACGGTCAGCTTGTTCAGTCTGCGGCATATATAGAGCGTATCTGCGAATTTTTAGATGAGCCTACCGTTATCGACGATAAACCCGATGCAAAGGATTTAAAGGATGTTAAGGGAAACATCAGCTTTAACAATGTAACCTTCGGTTACGAAGAAGGGATAGATGTTCTGAAAAATGTTTCCTTTGATATAACCGCAGGTCAGACTGTGGCTTTGGTCGGTCCCACCGGTGCAGGTAAATCCACCGTAGTAAACTTAGTCAGCCGTTTTTATGATGTAACCGGCGGAAGCATTACAATTGACGGTACCGATATAAGAGATGTAACCAAGCAAAGTCTGCGTCAAAACCAAGGTATAATGCTTCAAGAACCTTTCCTTTTCCCCGAAACCGTATTGGAGAATATCCGCTACGGCAGGCTTGACGCCACCGACGAAGAATGTATCGAAGCCGCAAAGGCGGTTCACGCTGATGAATTTATTAACCGTCTTCCCTACGGATACAATACCTATATCCGCCAAAACGGCGGCGGTGTTTCGGCAGGAGAAAGGCAGCTTATAAGCTTTGCAAGAGTAATGCTTTCTAAACCTGCAGTGGTTATTTTGGATGAGGCAACAAGCAGTATAGATACCCAAACCGAAAAAGCAGTTCAGCAGGGCTTGGAGGTAATGCTTAACGGCAGAACGGCGTTTGTCATCGCTCACCGCCTTTCCACAGTAAGAAATGCAGACAAAATTATGTATATCGCAGATAACGGCGTCGCCGAATGCGGTACCCACGATGAGCTTATGGAAAAAAGAGGCTTATATTATAATTTATATCAAAGTCAGCTTCAGGAACTAATATAACTGAGCGAGTGGAGATTTTGGGCAATACCCGAAATCTCCACTCTTTTCTTTTGTACTATTTGTATGTATAAGATATAAACTTTACCGTATTTATTGTATTAAATTAGCATTGACTTTTCTTTAAAAATTTATTATACTTTATAAGTAAAGATATATTTATTGTGCGAAAGTATGTACTTTGTATTATAAGTATGAAAAACCCTGTTGCTCTACGGTAAAAGTACGGCGGTTTTGTAAAGGAGCGTGCCTGTTATGAAGGCTATAAAACTTGTTTATCCAGACCTGCAAAATGCAGGAGATCTGCTCAACGTAGATCTGGTAGAGCGTCTGTCGGGCGCTAAGGTTGAGCGGAGCAAGGTATATAACGCCGATATGCTTGCCATAGGCGGCGCTCTTTTCGGTGCGCAATATTCCATAGATTTTAAGCGAAAAATCGCTCAGGGTATCCTTTCGGTCGTTTACGGTAATAAACCCTTGTATGTTTGGGGCAGCGGCTTTTTATTCGGCGATAATCCAAACGGTCTTTACCGCAAAAATTTAAAGGTTTGCGCCTTGCGCGGCGCTAAAACTCAGCAAAAGCTTAAGGAGCTGACCGGTACTTTTTACGATGTTCCCTTAGCAGACGGCGGACTTCTTGCAGAAATGATGCTTGACGGTAAGGTTGAAAAGAAATACGAGATAGGCCTTGTGCCTCATTTATCTCAGCAAGGCGAAGCGGCATTTCAGAAAATGGCGGCACAGGATAATGTCCGCCTTATTGATATTAAAAAATCGCCTAAGGAAGCTATTCACGATATTGCCGAATGTGAATATATCGTATCGAGCAGCTTACACGGACTGATTTTTGCAGATGCGCTTCATATTCCCTCTCTCCATGTCTTGGGCGAAAAGCATCTTGCAGGCGGCACCTTCAAGTTTGAAGATTATTACTCCTCTTTCGGTATCGAGGATAAGCCTTGGATATTAAGCGAAAGACAGCCTACAGCTAAGGATATCATCGACGAATACCGTATTGACGGCAGTGCTGTAGAAGAAAAAAAGAAAGCACTTGTTGAGTGCTTCCCGAAATTTTAAGGAGTAAAAGATAGATATGGAATTTTGCGTAGTCGCCTCGAATTACAGAACCGAAACTCAGCAGGTACATGTTTTTCTTGATAACGTGGTAACTCAGCTTGTTGACCGCGGAATTACCTGCAATGTCATAGCTCCGCAAAGCTGGTTCAGATACTTTTTCAAAAAGGACAGCCGCAGGGAGCTTGTATCTCAGCGCAAAACTGCAAACGGTAATCCATACACAGTCTATTCTCCCCTTTTTACTGTATTTCCGCAGCGAAAACTCGGTAAGTTGTGTCTTTCCGACTTAAGCAAGCTTTCCTATACTCGCGCACTCAAAAAAATCTATAAAAAATATGAGATGCATGCCGATATCGTATATTCTCACTTTATTCAGGCGGGAATTCCCGCGGTAAGGCTTGCAAAATATCTCGGACTGCCCTCATTTATAGCAAATGGCGAAGCCGATACTCTCGGAGAAAACCGTTTTAACAGCAAAAAAATGGTCATGCAGACCTTGGAGGACGTAACGGGAATTATCTGCGTTTCAACCAAGAATAAGGACGAGATTTATGAATTGTCCGGTGGTAATGAAAGCATCATGAAAAAGGTGCGTATCATTCCTAATGCCGTTGACGAAACTCGCTTTTTTCCCAGAGATAAAATCGAATGTCGCCGTAAATTAGGCTGGCCTGAGGATGCATTTATTTTAGCCTTTACAGGCTCGTTTATAGAAAGAAAGGGTGTTTTGCGAGTAGCAAATGCCGCTGACCGTGTTGGCGGTGTTCATACAGCATTTGTCGGCGTGGGTCCTCAGACTCCCACCTGCAACAATATCCTTCACTGTGGCAGAGTAAACAATGCTGATCTGCCCAATTTGCTTTGCGCGGCAGATGCCTTTATCCTTCCCACACTTGCGGAGGGCTGTTCAAACGCTATCGTAGAGGCTCTTGCCTGCGGCTTGCCTATAATCTCCTCTAATCTCCCCTTTAATTGGGATGTTTTGGACGAGTCCTGTGCTATCCTGCTTGACCCCATGAATGATAATGAGATAGAAAATGCTATACGCACTCTTCGTGATGACAAGGAGCTTTGTCACAAGCTTCATGAGGGAAGTGTTAAAATGAGTGCAGAATTGACTCTGCCTAAGCGCGTTGATAAAATACTCACATTTATCAGCGAAATGACATCGGAGGACCTTTCAAGATGAAATCAAAAGAGATTTCAAAATACACAATGCCGCTTTCGGAATTTATATCTCATGCACTCTTTTTTATTATGATGTTTTTTACCGTGGCTTTTCCGAATTCAGGCTCAATTAAGGGATATATCATAATTGTTTATTCGGCATATACATTTCTTTTAGAGCTTACGACATTAAAAACCAGTCAAAAAAGCCCAATGCACTTTTTGTGGTCATTGGGATTTTTGGCTTTTGGTTTATGTAGCAGTCTGTGGGCACTTTACCCTGCAAGCGTGCGCGAGGTTTCAAACAACATAGTGTGGTCGATGCTCATCAGCATACTTGTAGTCAGATATATCATTCAAAACTGCAAGGATATCGATACCTTGGCGAAGATATTGGTGCCTATCGCCCTGTTTTTTGTTATAAATATGATTTTAAACGGCGGCTTTTCCGATGACGGACGCCTTTCAGTCGATATCAACGAAAACACCTTCGGTAAGATCGCCAGCGGCCTGTTTTGCTTGGTATTATATTTATGCAATAAAAATAATTGGAAAAAGCTTCATCAGGATATAATTTTGGTGGGTCTTGTTGTTGCCTCGTTGCTTTCAGGTTCAAGAAAAAGTCTCTTGGCAATGATGATATATTTTGTCGGTATAATAGCCTTCAGCTCTTATGCCAAAGAAAAGGGCTCAACCTTCGTAAAGCTTGTTATTATGGGTGTATTTCTCTTTGTCGCATACATCTGCTTAATGGAAGTTGATGCACTTTACAGCTCCATCGGTCACCGTCTTGAGAGTCTCCTTGATTTTGCTTTTGAAGATGCTGAGGGTGACAGTTCCATTATCTCAAGAATGAACATGATAGAAATAGCTCTTGAGCTTTTCGGCAAAAACCCATTGCTTGGTTCGGGACTCAACGCCTTTAAATATGCCACCTACTACGGCACATATTCACACAACAACTACGTCGAGCTTTTATCTGGCGGAGGAATCGTAGGTGTTCTTCTGTATTACGTTCCTATCGTCTGCTTCCTTATCGTGGCTATCAAGAATTGGTCAGCGCAAAAGTCGGGCGCTATTGTGCCTATGCTTATGATAATGGTCTTTTTGATTAACGATTACGGCGGCGTTTCATATTTCAGCATTACCGACCATGCGTTTCTCGCTATGGCGATAGGATTAACCTATCTAAACAGTAAAGAAGATCCTACAACTGAAAAAGACTTGCAAAAAAGCAACGCAAGAAAGAGAAACAAAAATAGAATACGGTTTGTTTTCAGGTAAAACAGATTTAATCACGGAGGATATGACAGATGAAATACGGTATAGTCACAGTTTATCATTCACAAAATTGCGGAAGTTATTTACAGGCATATGCTCTTGCTTCAGCAATCAAAAACTTTGGTCATGATGCCGTCATCATCAAGCATAGCTTTAATGACCATGCTGATTCAAAAAGTAACGTACTAAAGCTCCTTATTAAGGTGCTTTTGAAGGGCAATATTACATCTTACATTCTGATAAGAAAACGAGATAATAACTTCAAATATGCAATCTCACAGCTATCTGTCTCGGATGATAACACCGATATCGACGGATATGTTTTGGGCAGTGATACTGTTTGGGATGTGTCTCGTACGTATTTCAGAAATCACAAGGAGCTTTATTGGGGTTCTGCCTTTAAAACAGGCAGGATAATTTCTTATGCACCTTCTGTCGGCTTTGCTAAGAAAGAAAACTTTAAGGGCATGGAGGAATTCGCCTCAAAAGCCCTTTCACGCATGAGCAGCATAAGCGTCAGAGATGAAAATTCCCGTGATATTATAGCCTCATTTACCGATAAGCCTATAGAGACGGTTTGTGACCCCACCCTTTTACTTAATTTTGATGAATATAAAAAGCTGTGTGGGGACGAAAAATTAAACTACGGCAAGTTTATCTTTCTGTATTACTATAAAAAAATGCCCCAGGAGCAGATAGACGAGCTTTTAAGCATAGCTAAAGCTGAAGGCTTAAAGGTTATTACGTTGGGCCTTTCAAATCCGTGGTGCGATGTCAGTGAGGCTTACGACCCCTTCCTCTTCTTAAAGCTTTACAGTGAGGCGGAATATGTCGTAACAAACACCTTCCACGGTACTGTATTTGCGCATATATTTGAGAAAAAATTTGCCGTAACGCGGGTGGATAAGCCTAAAATCACCGACCTTTTAAAGCGTTACGGCATGCACGATAAAATGACGGACGAAACCAAAACCATTTCCGATGTGCTGCACTCTTCATTTGATTATGATACAATGCGTGAGCTTATTGAAAAAGACAGAACTGCAGGAATGAAGTTTTTAAAGGACGCGTTGGAGGAAAATAATGAAGAACAGCCGAGGTAAAAATGCAAAACTGAATATGCTGACCGGTGTTTTGCAGGAGGTCGTCGCTCTTGTTTGCGGACTTATTTTACCTCGAATAGTTTTGGGGTATTTCGGCTCTGCCTATAACGGTCTTATCAATTCTATCACACACTTCTTGAGCTTTTCCACCGTTTTGCGTTCGGGCATAGGCGCGGCAACACACGTTGCTCTTTATAAGCCGTTGGCTGATGGGGATAATGATGCCGTCAGCGGAATTATGTCAGCTACATCAGGCTTTATGCGTAAAGTAGGCTTTATTCTTGCCGGCTTGATACTCGGTTTAGCTGTGCTCTATCCCTTGGCGGTGCTGGACGAATTTGATTATCTCTTTACCGCGTCGCTTATAATCATCATAGGTATATCATCCTTTGCAGAGAGTATGTTTTCCGTTAAATTAAAGATACTTTTACAGGCAGACCAAAAGTATTATATTCAAACAATCGTCGCCATTTTTGCGCAAATCCTGACTACGGTTATTTCGGTAGTGCTTATTTATTCCGGAGCCACAATTCATATTGTAAAATTAGGTGCCGCCGCAGCATATTTTACCACGCCGCTGTTGCTTGGTCTTTATGTAAAGAAAAATTACAATATAAATTGGAAAGCAAAGCCTAACAATGCAGGTCTTAAGCAACGTTGGGATGCCTTTGCCCATCAGCTCGCCACTATCGTAAACGATAATGTGGATTCCATCACAGTTTCGCTTTTATGCGGTATGCTTGAGGCTTCGGTCTACAGCGTCTATTTTATGGTAGTTAATAATATCCGAAAGCTGATGGCAGGCTTTTTAAATGGTATTAAGTCTACTTTCGGAAATATGATGGTAAAAAAAGAGACCGAGACACTGAAAAGTACCTTTAAAAGTATAGAATTCGCCCTTTTTGCCGGATGCACCGTCATCTTTTCCGTAACGGCAATAATGGTAACACCCTTCGTTTTGCTTTATGCAGATAATGTTTCGGACGTTAACTATAACAGAGTTTTGTTCGGTGTTCTCATGTCAGTAGCATTTATGATGAATGTACTGCGCGTGCCGTATCAATCAATAGTTGAAGCGGCAGGTCATTTTAAGCAGACCAAGGCAGGTGCTATATTAGAGGTCGTGGTACATATTTCTTTGTCTGTTATCCTTTCATTTTTCTTCGGCATTGAGGGTGTTGTTATAGGTGCGCTTGTTGCCGCATTGATACGAACTACTCAGTTTGCTTGGTATTCAAACGTAAAATTGCTCGGTATTTCAATTTTACCTGTTATTAAAAACTATATAGTTTATTTTGCAACAATGATTGCACTTGCTGTATTTGTGCCGAAATATGTGCTTATACCTTGCGACAGTGTGTTAGAGTGGATTATCAACGGCTTTATCTCATTTGGTGTTTGTGTCGCTGCGACGCTACTTGTCAGCGCGATATTTAACCGCAATCAGCTCGTTGTTGCCGTAAAATATTTTCGCAAAAGAATTTTTAAAAAGTAATTTTGAAAAGGTCTGATAATGATGAAAAAAGAATTACGTCAGCTGCTCTTTAGTTTAGGTAATTGGAAGCGCGCAGTCAAGGTCGCAGCCTCACCTGAATTTAAAGGAGAACGCATTAGAGCCGAAATTATCCGCAATGTTCATTCCATCGAAAAAGGAATGTGTATCGAAAATCCGCGTTTAGGCTTCGGCGTCGAAAAGCTTAACAACCTTTTCCGTCTTTGCGAGGAATATAAAAATACCGAAGGTTGCAGTGTTGCCACCATATATATGGTGCACGATGTTATCAATGAATACATCGAATTTCATAAAGCAAAGGGCTTTGAAAGTCCCACCTTTAACGAGACCTGCACAAAGTTTGAAAAATTCAGTCAAACCGTTTCTGAACATGAAGAAAAATACGGCGGTACGCTGAGCTTAAAGCTTCATGATAATTGCACCGAGGAATTACAAAAGCTTTTTGATATGCGCCACAGCATAAGAGATTTTGAAAAACGGGCTATTCCTGATGAAGTTTTAACATCAGCTGTTAAAATGGCGCAGAGCGCACCTTCTGCCTGCAACCGTCAGGCAGTCAGAGTCTATGCTGTTTCTTCAAAGCAGATGTGCGACCTTTACGGCGGCAATTTGGACGGTATAGGCGGTTTTGCTGAATCTGCCGATAAATTTCTGCTTATTACGGGTAAGCTTTCTGCCTACAGATTGGATGAGGACAGTCAATTTGCCGTAAGTGCCAGCATTTTTGTTTCTTATCTGACGCTGGCTCTGACGTCACATCAGATTGGCTCCTGTATCGTTCAAAGGCCTTTAAGAAATTCACCAACATGGCAAAATATTAAAGAAAAGCTTTCTATTCCGCACGATGAACAGCTTGTCTGTGCCATGGCGATAGGATATATGAAGGATTACTGTACTGTTCCTATCTCGAAAAGATTACCCGTTGATGAAGTCCTTAAAATATATAATACCTCGAAAGGAGAATAAGCCATGCTTACTCCAAATGTAAATCTTCAAAATAAAACCGTCCTTGTTACGGGTGCGGCAGGCTTTATCGGCTCGAATCTCGTTAAAGAGCTGCTCAGAACGGCATCTCCCCTTCATATTGTCGGAATAGATAATATGAACGATTACTATGACCCTGCAATAAAAAAATACAGACTTTCCGAAATCGAAGCGCTTGTTAAGGAATATCCCGAGTCAAAATGGGATTTTGTCGAAGGCAGTATCGCCGATAAGCCATTGATAGACAAGCTTTTTGAGCAGTATCTCTTTGCAGTCGTCGTAAATCTCGCGGCTCAGGCGGGTGTAAGATATTCTATCACAAATCCCGATGTTTATATCGAATCTAACCTTATAGGCTTTTTCAATATCCTTGAAGCCTGCCGCAACTTCCCCGTCGAGCATCTTGTTTATGCATCAAGCTCGTCGGTCTACGGCACAAATAAAAAGATCCCCTATTCAACAGATGATAAGGTCGACAATCCCGTCAGCCTTTATGCGGCAACCAAGAAGTCAAATGAGCTTATGGCACACGCCTATTCTAAGCTTTATAATATTCCCTCAACGGGTCTACGCTTCTTCACGGTCTACGGTCCTGCGGGACGTCCAGATATGGCGTATTTCGGCTTTACTAATAAGCTTTTAAAAGGCGAGACTATTGAGATTTTCAATTTCGGTAATTGCAAGCGCGATTTCACTTATGTCGATGATATCGTCGAAGGCGTCAAGCGCGTTATGACCTGCGCTCCCGAAAAGGAAAACGGTGAGGACGGACTCCCCATTCCACCGTACAGAGTTTACAATATCGGTAACAGCAGTCCGGAAAATCTCCTTGACTTTGTTGATATCCTTCAGCAGGAGCTCATACGCGCAGGCGTTTTGCCCGCAGATTATGATTTTGAGGTACATAAGAAGTTAGTTCCTATGCAAGCGGGCGATGTCCCTGTAACATATGCCGATACTTCCGCTTTAGAGCGCGATTTCGGCTTTAAACCGAGCACAAGCCTTCGTGACGGACTGCGTAAGTTCGCCGAATGGTATCATGAGTTTTATCAAAATAATTAATTGAAAGGAACGGCAAATTATGAAAATTGCAGTAGCAGGAACAGGTTATGTAGGTTTATCTATGGCGGTGCTTCTTGCACAGCATAATGAAGTAACAGCAGTCGATATCATTCCCGAAAAGGTCGAAATGATCAACAACAAAAAATCTCCTATCGTCGATAAGGAAATCGAGGAATTCCTCGCAACCAAGCAGTTAAATTTGACTGCAACAATTGACGGTGAAAGCGCATATAAGGATGCTGAGCTTGTCATAATTTCTACCCCCACAAATTACGATACCGAAAAGAACTACTTTGATACCTCAAGTGTTGAAAGCGTTATCGAGCAAGTAATAAAGATAAATCCCGACGCAGTTATGATAGTCAAATCTACCGTTCCCGTCGGCTTTACCTGCGGTGTCAGAGAAAGATATAATTGTGATAATATCCTCTTTTCTCCCGAATTTTTAAGAGAAGGCAGAGCCCTCTACGATAATCTTTATCCCAGCCGCATCATCGTAGGTGTTCCTGAAGAAAATGAGCGCTTAAGAAAAGTGGCAGAGACCTTTGCTGACCTTTTAAAGGAAGGCGCTATCAAAGAGGATATCGAAGTCCGTATCATGAAGCCTACCGAAGCCGAGGCTGTAAAGCTTTTCGCAAATACCTACTTAGCACTCCGTGTTTCTTACTTCAATGAGCTTGATACCTATGCCGCAGTCCGCGGACTTGATACTAAGTCTATCATTGAGGGTATAGGTCTTGACCCGAGAATCGGAAGTCATTATAATAACCCCTCCTTTGGTTACGGCGGATATTGTCTGCCCAAGGATACTAAGCAGCTGCTTGCTAATTATAACGATGTCCCCCAAAACATCATTTCTGCTATTGTTGCTGCAAACAGCACCCGTAAGGATTTTATTGCCGATCAGATAATCGAAAGAAAACCCAAGATCGTCGGCGTTTACAGACTTACTATGAAGGCAGGCAGTGATAACTTCCGTCAATCCTCAATTCA
>CAYRPK010000004.1:0-32930 GCA_964426175.1 uncultured Eubacteriales bacterium
GCGGTAGCATTATCCTTATTTATAATAAAGCCTGCGTGCTTTTCGCTTACCTGTGCGCCGCCGACGGAATAGCCCTTTAATCGGCTTTTTTCAATAAGCGCTCCGGCAAAATATCCCTCAGGTCTGCGAAAAACGCTGCCTGCACTGGGATAATCGAGAGGCTGCTTTTCTTTTCTGCGTGAAAGATAATCCTCCATTTTGGCTTTTATTCCGTCAGAGGCATCAAACTCAAGCTTAAATCTTGCCGAAAGAACCGTTCCGCCGTTATCCATAAAAACGGAATGTCTGTATCCGAAATCGCAATCCTCTGCAGAAATACACAAAATCTCGCCGTCTGATGTTAAATATTCAACACTCTGGATAACCTTTGCCGTTTCTCCATCGTAGGCACCGGCATTCATAAAGACAGCGCCACCCACTGTTCCCGGGATTCCGTAAGCAAATTCAAGACCCGTCAGTCCGCGCTTCATAGCAAACATACATAAATTTGAAAGCTTAACTCCGGCTGAGGCCTCCACGATTTCGGGAGATATCTGTTTAATTTCAGCAAAATTATCGCTTAAAATTATTACTGCTCCGTCTATTCCCTTATCTGAAACCACCAGATTACTGCCTTTTCCCACAAGGGTAACAGGGATATTTTCTGCTTTACATATACGAAAAATCTCTTTAATTTCTTCTCTTGTCTGAGGGAAAAGTGCAATATCGGCCTTGCCGCCAACTTTAAAGGTGGTATGCTTTGCCATGGGTAAGCCTGTTTCACATCTGATTTTACCGAAGTCTGCCATTAAAAGTCAATCCTTTATATCAGTTTTTGCCCAGCATTGCCGCGCCGATAATTCCGGCATCGTTGCCTAAGGTGGCGGTCACGATTTCTGTCTGCTTTGCGGAATTTTTGCTGTATCTCTCTTCTTCGACCAATTTTCTCAAGGGTGCCGTTAAGGTTTCGCCCTCTTTGGAAATTCCGCCTGAAATGCAGAGGACATCGGGCTGGAATATATTTACTATATTTGTAATGCCGCATGCTAAGTATTTTATGTATAAATCAACAACTTTTTTACCTGCTTCGTCGCCCTTGCGCATTGCGTCAAATGCAGTTTTACCGCCGACTTTATCTAAGCTTCCTGCAATCTGCCACATAATTGTATCGGGATTTCTCTCCATTTCTTCTCTTGTCAAATTCGCTAAGGCTGTAGCCGAAGCATATGCTTCAAAACAGCCCTTTCTTCCGCAGGTGCAGGGGCGTCCGTCTACTTCGATAACTGTGTGTCCAAGCTCCGCGCCTGCAAAGTTAGAGCCGCTGTAAAGCTTACCGTCGATAACAATACCACCGCCGACACCTGTGCCTAATGTCACTGCTACTGCATTGTTGCAGCCCTTTGCCGCACCTGCTACAAATTCGCCGTATGCAGCTGCATCCGCGTCGTTCGCCATATAGACCTTGCAGCCTGTCTTTTTACCGATATATTCTCTCATGGGAACATTATCAAAGCGGATATTATTAGAATATTCAACAACGCCCGTATCTCTATTGATTGTACCGGGTGCGCCTACTCCTATCCATGAAAGGTCGCTCATTTTAAGTCCTGCTTTATCGAGCACCATTTGAGTAACATTGATCATGTCATCCATAATTTCTTCTGCAGGACGGGGGCATTTGGTGGGAATGCTTGCCTTCGCTATAATTTTGCAATCCCCATCAACAACACCTGCTGCAATATTTGTTCCGCCTAAGTCAATTCCAACTGTATACATTTTAATTTATCCTTTCCAATGCTTTTTTCTTTTCTTCTTTTCTGCGACGTAAATAATTTTCCAACCGCTCTTTATCGGCATTTAAAACGAGTTCTTCAGGGAAATCAATCTCTTTTAATACTTTCATTACGTGAGGAAATTCCCCGTGGGCTGAATTTTCATGAGCGTCACTTGTTATAACAACTGCTACCTTGTACTTTTTGCAAAGCTTAGCAACTTCTTCGCAATTTTTATTTTCTCCGCTGAAATCGAAGGAATGGTTGTTTATCTCAAGGGTCTTGCCCGTTTCCTTTACCGCCTTGACTATTCTTTCATAATCGGCAGGGTACCAATCTCTGCCGATATGACCCAGGCAATCGACCGCAGGATTATTAAGTGCCTTTATATATGCCGCGGTATGGTCATCGCTGTTAGTTCTCTCATAGGCAAAGGGATGCATGCTTGCGATGACCCAATTAAGCCTTAACATATCCTTTTGAGGTAAATCAAACTCTGCATCAATATTTAAAATATCGGCTTCTATTCCTGCCAAGAGATAAACTCCATCATAATCTCCCTCTCTTGAAAGATTATTTGTATAGTATTCCAAAGGAGTATTATCACATCTCGGTGCGTGGTCGGTTATTGCCAGGTAGCAGTGCCCCTTTTGCTTGGCACTTTTTAAAAGCGACGGTATATCCGTATTCGCGTGTCCGCAAACCTCTCCGTTGTGAACGTGTAAATCTGCAATTATTTTCATTGTTTCCATCTTCCTTTGTTACTGTTCCATTCCCAATGCGGCTAAAAGCTCCTTTGCCGCGTTATATCCCATCTTTTTCTGACGGTTATTCATAGCGGCAACCTCAATAATAATAGCGAGGTTTCTGCCCGGCTTTACGGGAATGCAGGTGTAGGGGATTTTTATTCCAAGAATTTCTGTGGTATTTTCCTCAAGTCCCATACGGTCATAATTTTTCTCAGGCTGCCAAGGTTCAATTTCTATTACCATATCTACCTTTTCGCTCATTTTAACGGCACCCATACCGAAAATACGGCGCATATTGACAATTCCGATACCTCTTAATTCTATAAAATGGCGGATATTTTCAGGGGAAGACCCGACGATAGTTCGGTTCGAAACTCGCCTTAATTCAACTGCGTCGTCTGCAATAAGTCTGTGACCGCGTTTAACAAGCTCAATGGCTGCTTCACTTTTTCCGACACCGCTGTCGCCCAAAAGCAAAATTCCTTCACCGTAAACCTCAACCAAAACGCCATGCTGTGTTCTTCGAGGTGCTAATTCAACATTTAAAAGCGAAATAAGCCCTGCCATAAAGGATGAGGTTGTCTCATTTGTTCTGAGCAAGGGAACGCCATGCTTCTTTGCCGCGTCAAGCATGCATTGCTCAGGCTCTAAGCCGCGTGCTAAAATAACCGCCGAGGGTCGGGTTGCAAAAAAGCCGTCTATATGCTCATTCTTTTTTTGCTCGTCAAAGGATTTTATAAGACTGTCCTCAACCAAGCCAATTATCTGGATACGCTTATTATCGTAAAACTCAAAGTGACCGTTAAGCTGAAGTCCGGGACGGTTAACTTCGGCTGAAGAAATAAGAACATCCTTAGCCTCACCATTTAAAAAAACAGTTTCAAGAGAAAATTCTTCGATTATTTTCTCAAGAGAAACGGTATATTCCTGCTCCATTTATTTATACCCTCTTTCGGCATATATTCTAAATAATTGTACCATACTTCAGTCTTTTAATCAAGCGGTTATACGGATTTTTTCCTTTTGTTTTGTTCAGCAAAAACTATATGTTGGATTTGTGTTGAAAATGTGGCTTTAATATGATAAAATATATTTGATACGTAAAGAAAAGAAGGGAACTGTAATAATGAAAATAAAAAGAATAATCTCTCTGCTTTCTGCATTGATGTTTTTTGCTGTCTGCGGATGCTCCGCTTCCACAGGAGAAGTCTCCTTTGACGCTTCAGAAGAGCCGCAGCATACCTATTATTCCACTTCTGACGGCAATACTTACCGCCTCGAAGAGGGAACACAGCTTTATTTTAACGGAAGATGGTTTGATAAAAGCTTAAACGGTCAGACGGTAAAAGCCACCACCAATAACGGAGCTGAGTTTTATTTCGCCGCCGAGGGAACGGATAGCGTTACCGTTTTTTGCCCCGATAACGGTAATGTTGAAAATACCACGCCCATTTTTGCATATTGTATCGACGGCAATTCTGCCAACCCCACCCGTGTTACTGTTACCGACGATAGAATCGTCATTCCCATGCCCGATACAGGCTTTCATATCGTCAGAGTCATAACCGAATCGCTTAATGCAGGTGTCAAGAAGTGGGATCTTGCAAACGGCTATGCCGTCAGCGGAATTGATGCAGGTGAGGGTAAGGTAACGGGATTAAAGCCCATGAACAGATCCATTGCCATTTACGGCGATTCTATCACCGAGGGCGACTTTGTTTACGGCTTAAACTGGAATAATGATTCTTCGGGCACCTATACCTATGCATGGCAGGCTGCTCGCGAGCTCTCTGCAGTGCCGTATATCTGCGGATACGGCTCCTCCGGCATTACAAGTGATGGCTTTTTCAAGAAGGCTATCACCGCTGTTGACTATATGTCTAACGGCATTTCCGACCCCGGTGCAGAAAATCCTGCCGTTATAGTCATTAACCATGCCGCTAATGACAGAGATGCAACGAATGAGGCTTTTTCTGCAGGCTACCGCCAGCTTATTGACCGCCTACACGAAAAGCATCCCGACGCAATCATTTTTGCGGTTGCGGGCTTCCGTCAGGACCATACGGCGCAGGTCGAAGAGGTGGCAGGCGAATATAACTTCGTTCATTTCGTTCCCACCGCCGATTGGGCACTTTCCTATACCGACGGACTTCATCCCAATGTTGAGGGCGCGAAAAAGGGCGGAAAGCTGCTTGCAGATGCGATCAAGGCAGTTGTCGGCGAGGATTATTTTAAGTTTCAGTAAAATAAAAAACTCAGTCGCATTATTGTGGAAATTTTGAAATCGTGTTAAAATTCAGTACTTCTCCCATGCGTATAATGACACTAACGCTGAACAAACCAAATCCACCTGTAAGTTATAGTTTACAGGTGGATTTGGTTTGTTCGCTTTTTGACAGATCGAGGACTTGGGGATGATCCCCAAGTCCTTTGTTTCTTTTAGCCGATTTTTACTTCATTCAGATTGTAACCCATAGCATAAATGTTGGCGTAGGTATCATTATCATAATTTACGGTAATCGTCTTGCTTTCGCCTGCCATAAGGGTAAAGTAGTTATCCGAATAAATCGCAGGAAGAATGCTCTCGCCGTTATTATCACGAGCCATTATTCTGATACCCACCGCAGGAGTAGATGAGGTGTTGGTAACAGTAACTGTTACGGTAGTTTCATGTTTCGCTGTTACTCTTGAAACACTACCCGAAAGAGAAGCATTTGAAAGGGTAGAAAGTGCGGTATAATCGGTGCCGCCTAATGTATCAAAATAGAAGTTATCGGAAAGAAGCTCTCCACCGTCATCATAAAGCTCAAGCTTAATAAAGTGCAATTCTGAAAGTGACGAAATATCTTCAGACCAAACTCTTATTTCATAAAGCGAATAGCCCCAAGAATTTCCCGCAGAAGTCATATAAACTCTGACATAACGTGCATTACGGTTAATTACGATAGTATCGTTATCTCCGTTACCCGAAGTAGTGGTGTATGCATCGGTAAAGTTAGTACCGTCATCAGAAAGCTGGATCTTATATCCGTTTGCATATGCGGCTTCCCAAAGAATTGATACGCCGCCGATATAAGTGGTTGCTCCTAAGTCTACGGTGATCCACTTTCCGCTGTCGGTACCGTAGGATGCCCAGCGAGTCAAGGTATCACTATCGGTTACTTGAGAAGCATAGTTAGATTCAAAAGTATCTGACGCAGTAACGTTCTTTCCTGCTGCGATATTATTAAAGACATTAGTTGCCTTTGTTGCCGCATTTTCAGCAACATTCAACGAAGTACTCTGTGATTTATATACACTACCGTTAAGATTGTAAACAGTATATTTTGCTGTTGCTCCGTCATAGTTATGAAGAGTGGTGTTAATTGCCTTGACACTGTAATCAATGGGATTAAGCTGGATATGAACAGGCTCGCTTCCATCCTTGGTGCCGTAATATGAGCCAGTTGCCTCAAAATATGAGTCGTACATCTGCCAAATTGTTGAAGGCCATACCGACTGACCCATCCAATAGAGAACGCCGCTGGTACCGTTCCACATCTTATCGTTGAAGGATTCGTAAATTCCGCGGGAAATTTCATAGTTAAGAAGTTGAGCGCGGTATGCATAAGTCTTCATATCGTTTGTGCTACCGTAGCGGTCGGTTATTGCGGAAGTATAGCCGCCTAAGTTCTTGTTTCCTATATCAGTATCAAAATCGTGGATCTGCCAATAATAGTCGCCCACTGCCGAAACTGAAAGGCTCGATTCGGGAAGCATCTTCTTTAAGCTTTCATAGGTGGGAATACATACACTTCCTAGTTCGGTTACAAGACCTGATGCCTTGCTGAAGTACCAAGAGGGAGTTTCTACGCCGTAGTTGGTACCGCCCGAAACGCTATCCTGATTTGAAACGGGGATAAGTTTACGGGTTCCGTCGAGACGGTTATACTGCTCGACCATAGGATCGTAGCAATAATCGGGGGGATAGGTCTCGTTTTCCGCACACCAAAGGGCGATAGACGCGTGATTTCTCAAGCGGCGGAACTTATCCTCAGAGTTGGCAACAAACATTTCCTGATTCTTTTCGGAAAGTGCAAATTCAAAAATGTAATAGCCGTTGAGCCAGAAATCTTCAAATACGAGAATACCGTATTCGTCGCAAGCTTCATAGAATTCGTCAAAATCAGAGGTTCCGTGCCAGGTCCTAATCATGTTCATGCCCATGTCAGCATGCATTTCAACTGCAGTGAAATATTCTTCATCTGTCCACGAAAGAAGTGCATCAGGCATACCCCAGTTTACACCCTGCAAAAATACAGGCTCACCGTTGATTTTGAGTTTTAAATCATCACCTACAGTTTCAGTATCATATTCGTATTCTCTGACACCGAAAGTGACTTCATCAACATCCGAAACGGCACCGTTAACGGTAAAGCTGAGTTCAAGGTCATAAAGACTCTGTGCGCCCATTTTTGTAGGCCACCAAAGCGCAGGGTCATCAAGGTGGAGAGCTGTACATTCAGCACTTGTCAACGTTATTGTCGTAGTAGTATTTGCACCGACTGTAATATCCTTAGAGAAGGTGATATTTCCGGGAGTCAACGTTCCCGTAAGAGTACCCGAAACCTTGGTGCCAGTAGTATTTGTAAGCTCGGTCGAAACCGTAAGCTCGGCATAATCCGTCGATGGTAATGGT
Source organism: uncultured Eubacteriales bacterium (assembly GCA_964426175.1). Classification (GTDB taxonomy): domain Bacteria; phylum Bacillota; class Clostridia; order Oscillospirales; family CAJFTT01; genus CAYRPK01. The sequence goes on from CAYRPK010000004.1 coordinate 7,179, forward strand.
AAATCAGTCTTGACGAAGGTATCCTTCATCTCTACACTACCTGTGGAAGTCAAATATACATCCTTATAAATACCTGTGTCTCGTCCGGGGATGGCAGGCATGAAATCCCAGCTGTCAAGACATATAAAGCAGGGGGAATCCTGCGGAGTGGAAGCACTCCAAATAATCTTTACTGCGATAGCGGCCGTCTGACCGGGAGTGACATAATCAGTAATATCAAATACGCCTCTAGTGAAAGGACCTTCAATAACACCCATATTTATACCGTTTACATAAACCTCTGCGCACCAATTTATGCCGTCAAAGTTAAGGTAAACTCTATCTCCCAAATAATCAGCAGGAACAGTAAGTTCAGTGCGATACCAATAGTCAACATTGTAATAATCCTGACTGAGCTGAGCCATATTGTCGCCATAATAGGGGTCAGCAATGACACCTGCCATATAGTAGCTGTAAAGTGTGGTTCCGGGAACGATAGCATCGGTCCATGAAGAAGAATAACCGACAGTCGAGATAGTCTCGCCGTTATCTGCTACATCGGGAACTCTCGCAAAGGTCCAACCACCTACGTTAGTTAATCCCTCCGCTACCAGTTCACGACTTTTTGCGCCGTTTACTGTAAATTCATAGAAAGAAATGCCGTATTTTGAGGCGCGAGTTACACAGGAAATGCGTACATAGCGCGCAGTACCGTAATAGATGTCAACTCTGTCATTGCCACCATCGGAATTAATTGTAGCAGCATCTCTCCAAACAGTACCGTCGTCGGAAAGAGCAACGATATATTCGGATGCATATGCAGTTTCCCAAGAAATATCAAGGTAATCTATTACATATTCATCACCTAAATCAACATAAAACCACTGATAATCTTTAGACTGTGAAGACCAACGGGTGGAAGTATTATTATCTATTGCAAGCTCTGCCGTATTAGAACCGTCTGTTGTTGAGCCAACTGCAGAAACGGGATTGACATTGCCAAAAGAAAGACGTGTTCCGCAAACCTTAATTTCGTATATAGCCGTGCCGTATTTACCCGAACGATCGGTGCAGTCGATACGGATATAGCGTGCCACTGCGTCGGAAAATGCGTAGCTGTCGGTATTGCCGTCGGAATATTCGGTATGCATAGTTTCCCAATTTGCACCGTCGGTAGAAATATCAACATTATATACCGAGGCATATGCGGCTTCCCACTCAATAAAAAGTCCGTCTACCTTGGAAATACCGCCTAAATCAACGTAAATCCATTCGCCGTCATTCTGATTGCCCTGCCAGTAGGTAGCGCTATCGCCGTCAACGGCAAGACCTGCCGTTCCGGAGGAGGCAACGGCATTTGAAATAGCCATATAGGTGATCTCAGTCGAGGTACCCATCTGAACCGTGGTTCCGTATACCTTTATTTCATAAAGAGATATACCGTATTTACCGTCAGAACGGGTCAAAGCGGAAATACGTACATATCTGCCTGTTATGGAAAAATAGATATTATCCGTACCGCCGTCAGAAGTAACACTGCTGACAGAAGTCCAGCTTGCGCCGTCAAGTGAGGTTTCAATCGTGTAGGATGTAGCATATGCCGCCTCCCACATTAGTTCAACCTGACTGATGCTGTAATTGCCGCCTAAATCGACGTAGATCCATTCACCGTCATTGGCCGTAGCCTGCCAACGGGTGGTGGTATCGCCATCAATAGCGTTTGCAGGTACAAAATCATCCTGCGTGCTTGACGCTGTAGCTGACCAAAGAGCCACTGTATCATCCGCAACCGCGGTAGTCACGGGAAGCACGGGCATTACTGCCAGAACCATCGACAGCACGAGCATCAGCGATAAAAGCTTTGTAATTTTCTTGTGCATCTCTTTCTTTCCTTTCCAAAACAACGTTGTATTATATTAACATAATTTTCTTAAATTGTCAATATCAAACGTGAGATTATTTCACTGATTTTTAATTTTTATTTACCGATATTATCATATGTTTGATATTATTTTAATGTTTTTATGCAAATTACACAAAAATGGCTTCGGATTTTGCAACAATAAAACTAATAAATATGCAAAAAATAACCGCAGGCTTATGTAAGTCTGCGGTTATTCTTATTTATTGTCCTAATATCGGGGATTATTCAGCCTCGTCCGAGAGAACCTGAATTTCATAGAAGGAACAGCCAAACTTAGTATTGCTTCTGGTAACGCAATCTATGCGAACATATCTTGCATCTACATCATCAAAAGTGGTAGATTCAAGCGCTTCCTTCGAGATTGTTACATCGGCAACTTCTTCATAGTTTTCACCATCGGTGCTGATTTCAATCTTATAATTCGAAGCATATGCACCTTCCCAATAGATGTTTACGCCGTTGATCTTCTTAACTTCGCCTAAATCAACGATGAACCACTGACCGTCCTTGTATTCGGATTCCCAACGGGTTGTCTGATCATTGTCAACAGCATTTTCGGGAGGATTGTTGTTTTCTGCATGATAGCTTGATGCAGAAACGGTTGCGCCTACTGCAACATTGAAGGATCCTGCGGTCAAAGGATAATCAAGAGAAACAGTTTCGCTTACAGTGATTGTTTCATTAACCGCCTTAAAGTTTGCGCAGGAAATCTTAAGGTCAAATTCGCCCGTTTCGAAGCCCTTTAAGAGGTAAAGGGTTGCAACGCCCTTGGAATTGGCTGTAGTCATATGAGTACCCATCTCGACTGTAGCAGTTGCCTCAGTATTAAATGTAACAGTAGCAAGCTCTGCGCCGAAAATCTGGTTCATATAGGTCTGAGCAATAAGCTGATAACCTGAAGCATTACCGTGGATACCGTCGGGGAAGCTTTCGGGTCTGGGCTGAGTGATCTTGTTAAGGTCAACATACTGCAAGCCATACTCGTTAGCCATTGCTCTTACCGCTTCGCTTATCCAACCGTTGACATATGGGTCAACAACGCCGTTATCTGCATAAGTAGGAGTCGCTATAACGACCTTTGCGCCGTTATCGAGATATGGCTTGATGAGATAATTAGCATAGTCAGAGATGAAGTAATTCTCAAGCTCTGCCGCATTTCCGCCGAGACCGTCGTTTGCACCGTGCTGAACGATTACAAGGTCAGCTGCATATGTAAGACTTTCAACATATCTGGGACTATCGTAAAGATAATATTCGCCGTTGGGATCGATGGAGCCGTCTTCGTTACCGTCGATCTCTTCAAGTACGCGGTGAACAGCAGTACCTGCTTTGCCGTAATTCTTTACTTCGTAAGTATTTCCGTCAATAGTTCCGAGATAATCAAGATACTGCTGTAAAAAGTAAGGCCAGTTGCTGCCTTCGTTACCTTCAGTGATGGAGTCGCCCATACAAGCAACTCTGATAACGCCGTCGCCGTCAAGGTCCTTAACCTTAGAGTCGCCTGCAGGAAGAACCTCTGTAAAGTCAACATCATGATCGGCTTGCGGCGGGTTAACTGCATTAACGGTGATATTTGTGTTGATTTCTGTGCCCGGAGTATAACCGCTGCCGGTAGACTCGGTGGATACAGTGCTCTCAGTGGCAGAAGTTCCTGCGTCCGATGTAGCATCAGAGCTTGCTCCACCTTCACTTGAGGTGTTACATGCCGCTAAAGAAAGCAGCATTGCTAAAGTCATAAGACTTGCAATAATCTTTTTCATAAAAAGACCTCCTATATGTTTAATATAACGATATTCTCATTATATCACACCGAAACTCAAAATACAATTAATTTTGTGTTATTTCTGCAATTCTTGGCGAGAACTTATCTCGTGTTTGTCCATTACATCATTTGGTTACTGATTTTCTGATATATTTACAGCAATTAATGACGGAAGGCTCTGTTCAAATATCCCCTCGGGTGCATAATATCCGGAAATTGCATCGTCGACCCTAGCATATAAATTTTCATCGCATTTTCCGCTGTCGCGAAGCTTTATAAGCTGAGGTAATCCCGATGCGCCCAAGCTGCTCAATTCATAAACATCCACCTGATTCAGTCTGCCGTTTAGGAAGCTATCCACATTATATTTCGCTATAACTCCATCAATATTGCAATAGGAAAGCGGCAGTGTAAACACTAGAAACAACGCAAGAAATACTGCACTTAATTTTATTTTGGAAATAAACTGCTTAAAGATAAATACCGTAAAGCCTATAAAAAGCATAAGCATCAGCCATGTAGCTAAAACGCGCTTTTCCGTAAGCCCGTATCTGCCGATATACAGCACCATTTTGGATATTGCCGTTACGATAAGCACCAAAGTTGCTACGGGAAAAATAATATTAACCATCTTAACGGCAATCTTTGCCGCCTTGCTTTCTGCATTTGTAAAGGCGTTTACCGCTGCGACAATAGCGGCATTTATTATTGCAACCATACACAGTTCAAAAAATCCCGACCGCGCGTATTCGGCATAGCTTAGTCCCTCTGGGAGGTTTTTTGAAAATGCCGAAAGATAATAGGTGGACTGTGAGATGAAATATATAACATAGACTGCTAATACGGGAAGTACTGCAAATACCGTTGCTATAGTTGGTATTGCTTTGATTTTTAATAAGGATTTTTCGCAGGCTTCAGCTGTCATTTTATCTGCACAAACATTATTTGAGCAGGAGTACAGCAGCCCGAAAAAATACATGGAAACGGGAATGCTTATTATCAGCGTAGGGATATTTTCAAATATAAATTCTGCGGGACTGGAAATTATGATATCCATCATTTCGGAAAAGCTTTGGTCATAAGAAAGCAATAGACTTACGACCGCAGTGGGTATCACTGCTGCAATAAGACCGCAAAGCGCTAAGGCAACTCTTTTCATTCCACCCCTGTTAATAAGTGCAAAGCCTGCGAGAAAAATATTCGCATATGACTTAAAAGGCATTACAAACAGCGCATTTGCCGCTTCAAGAGCCAAAAAATCGCTGTGCTTTTCGCCGATTTTATTGCCAAATGCCGTAAAAATCCAATAACAGTAGGCTACCGCAACATATAAAAAGATTATCGTATTAACAAATCCGTTTGTGTTCAGAAACATTGCAAATGAAAGCACAAGTCCGCTGATTGCAATGACAGACGGGAAAAGGTGGTGCTTTACCCCTTTGATGCACATAAAAACAAATGCCGATGCGAACATTAAAAGAGTGAAAATTACGCTGCCCAACGGCCGTGATGCTGCCGGAAAAAGCTTAATAAAAATGAAGCCTAATACAAATGTAATCAGTGCAAAAACTGACTCAATATAAGAATATTCAGCACTTTTCTTTTGTGGAGCTACTACTTTGTCGGTATTGGGTTCTAAATAATAGTTTTCCATAGGTACGACCATTCCTTTCCTCAAAACTGCGATATTTTTATTTTAATCGGGTATATATTCGAGTATATCCGACGGTTGACAGTCCAATGCCTTGCATATTGCCTCAAGGGTAGAAAAACGTATCGCCTTTGCCTTATTATTTTTAAGTATGGAAAGATTTGCAAGCGAAAGCCCTACTTTTTCCGACAGCTCGTTGAGCGACATTTTTCGCTTTGCCATCATAACATCAAGATTTACGTTTATCACTGTGCACCCTCCCTATATCGTGAAATCGTTTTCTTCTTTTATAACACAAGCTTCCTCGATAACATTTTTAACCACGCGCAAAACTATACCGAGAAACACTGCGATAAACCCGATGACTAAAGTTATGGGAGAATAGGGGAAGGGGAAAATAAAGCTGAATATAATCATTACTGTAAATTCTACAAAGCAGCACCATGATATTCCGCGCAAAAGACCAACACTTGCGGTAGAAAAAATTTCTTTCTTTTTGACCTTGCCAAGCAAAAAAATCAGCATAAGGTCGGCAATAAAAACAGGAATAACCGCACTGTAGCAAAAAGCAATCACCTGTCCGCGCATATCACACAGCACTGAGCTTAAAGCATCCAGATATGTACCTATCAAAAAAGGCATGGTAACCAAAAGTACAAGCATTATTGTGCCGAAAACAGCTGCAAAGAAAAAGGAAATTGCAACGGACAAATGAGGTTTTATTTTTAACATTGTTATCGGTCCCTTCAAAAATATTTTTCTTTAATAAGATATTAGCACATATGTAAATGAAAGTCAATAACTTTTTATCGAATTTCGATAAAAAGTTATTGACTTTCATTTATAGGGCAGTTGTTGTATACAAAAAGCAGTGCCCATTTTGGACACTGCTTTTTAGCAAAACAGTATTTAACCTGCGATAAATCTATCCCAAGCGGACTGCTGAATTGCAATATACTCTTCAATACCGTTGGCGTTCATGCTTTCGACATAGTCATCCCATTCTGTAAGAGGCTTGTCGCCGTTTATAAAGCCCTTAAGTGCGCCCATCTGGGTTGCCCAGAAGTTACCGAGGGTACTCTTTTCTTCCTGCTCTTCTTGAGAGAACTGGAGATTTTCGGTGCAGACGAGGTTTTCCTTGGGATCCTTAAGACTCCAAGTTTCAATCGCTGCCTGACATTCTGCATCGTAGCAGTAGTCAATAACTACGTCAGGATCATGATAAAGCGAAACAAGAAATGCATTCTGCTCGATACCGTAGCGGATGCCACCTTCAGTATTGATGATTTTATCTGTAAATGTTACCGTTCCATCATCGTTCTTGGTATAATCTTCACCTTCAACACCGTAAGAGGTCTCGTAATATGCTTCTTCCGTAAAGAACTGATCAAGCCATTTACATGCAATGTCAGGACGATCGCAACTGGTTGAAACAAATACGTTACCGGTATATTTGTTACCTAAGGGGTTGTAGGAGCCGCGGTGCTGAATAACATCACCCTCATTAATAACGGGGTCGGGACATGCTACAAGATTATAATTTGCGTCGCTTGCGATGGTCTTAATATAAGAGATATCTTCAACGCTGCCGGGCCAAGCTGCAAGGTCATTTGAAGCTTTAAGCTCGTTACCTACATCTATCTGCGCGATAAGACCCTCTGTGTACCACTGATTCATAAGAGTTACATAGCTCTTCATGCCTTCGTCAATTGCTCCGTAACGAACCTGGCCGTCTTCATCAAGATAGAACTCGTACATGATGCCGTAGCAGGTAACAAATACATCGTTGGTCATAGTAGGTGCTAACGCCATTGAACCAACCGCAAGAGGAGTCTCAACATTACCGGAAACCTTAAGTGCAGTCATAACATTGGTCCAGTCATTAAGAGTTACTGGAACCTCAAGCTGAAGCTCATCAAGCATATCCTTACGGATAACAAGACCGGTCGTTGCGGGACGGTTATGATTGGTACCGATACCGGTAAGGGTGGGAATGAAGGAAGTGCGTCCCAAAGCTGTTACGATGCACTTATCAATAAGTGCATACTGTGCTCTGAAACTGTTGAAGTTGGGCATCTGCATAGCAATAAAGTCAGTAAGATCCCAACAAATGCCATCATCTACTACTGTATCAAGACCTCCAACATCATAGCCAGCTGTGGTAAAAAGGTCAGCTACGCTGTCTGCGGCAATTTCTGCCTGAAGCTCACTCTTTGAACCAATGCCCGTAGCAGAAGGAACACGAAATTCAACAGAAATGTTAGTTTTGTCTTCCAAACGCTTAATATAGGGGTGATCCGACAAGGTTTCGTAGTCAGGCATATAGGTGTTGCTCCAAGGGTACCACCAAGAAAGCTCCGCCTTTTTCTCAAGGGGCAACGTCAACGGCTCGGTAGAAATAGCATTCTTTTTGCTGCATCCTGCCATAAGACCGCAGGAAAGAAGAAGCATTGCTGCCGCCACAACCGTTGCAATTCGTTTTGCAAGTGTCATATGTATCCTCCTTAAAATTTAATATTTTTTGTTAATTCTAACATATGTCTATCACTTAGTCAATCACTTTTTATTAATAAAATATTATATTTGCAAATTTTCTCTACGTGAAGCAATCACCTCGGGCTTACTTGAATTTAAAACGGTGGAAAGCATATTAAATTGCTCGACTATATGAGAAATTCCCCCGTATTTTTCGCTTTCGTAAGTAAGCAAAAGTACCGTCTTTTTCGGCTTTTTTATGGGCGGAACGATATTTCGGAAAAATCTTGCCGCAAAATAGCGCTGCAGCCTATCCATAATCGCCTTTGCCGGTGCAGGCAGCGATAAAAAATATACAGGTGACGCAAATATCAAGAGGTCTGCTTCCTCAACGGCAGAATAAAGCTCGTCCAAATCATCAAACGCACAGCCGTCATTTTTTGCGCAGTAACCACAATCAATACATGGCTTAGCACTCAGCTCATAGGCATCGAAAAAATCAACATTTTCAATACCTCGCTCCTGCAAAAATTCATGGAGAAGCCGACGGGTAGCGCCTTTTTTATGAGGCGAGCAATAAAGCACAAATACTTTCATTTAATGAATTTCACCCTCGCAAAACGCACACCGTCTGCCGTCATGAGCATTTACGATATGCTGACCTATATATGGCTCCTGTGTAAGAATACATTTGGGGTTAGCGCACAAAATTTCATCACCTGTGATATTTTGCTCAGGTCTGTGGGAATCGGCTTCGTTTATCATAAGCATTATAAGCGCCATGCGCGCATACATACCGTATTCTGCCTGCTTAAAATAAAGGGCTCTGGGGTCATCATCCACAGCACGATCAATTTCATCAACTCTCGGCAGCGGATGCATTATGATGGTATCCTTACCGGCAAGCTTCATTTTATCTGCATCAAGGATAAACGCACCCTTGAGACGTTCGTATTCCTCGGCACTTTCAAAGCGCTCGCGCTGAACACGCGTCATATAAAGCATATCAAGGTCACCGATACATTCCTCAATGCTGCTGCAAAAAACGACCTCCGCCTTGGTTTCTTTTAAAAGATACTCTGGGATCTTAAGCTCGGGCGTGGAAATAAGATAAAACTTATTTCCCTCAAATTTGCTCATGGCACGAAGCAGCGAATGAACGGTCCTGCCGAATTTTAAGTCACCGCAAAGTCCGATTTTGAGATTATCAAGCCTTCCTTTAACGCGCATCAAAGTAAACAGGTCGGTGAGCGTCTGTGTAGGATGAAGATGACCTCCGTCACCTGCATTTATAACGGGACACTGCGAATAAAGCGAGGCGGCGCGTGCAGAGCCTTCAAAGGGATGGCGTATTACCAATATGTCGGAATATCCACTGACTATTTTTATGGTATCCTTTAAATTTTCGCCTTTTGAAATAGAGGAATTGGCAGGGCTTTTAAAGCCTATAACCTGACCGCCCAAGCGCATCATAGCCGCCTGAAAGCTCATCTGCGTTCGCGTTGACGGCTCATAAAAAAGGGTTGCCATTATTTTGCCGTTAAGAGAAGCAATATATCTGTCGGGGTTCTGATATATCTCCTCGGCAAGCTTTAAAATGCGTCCCCAATCTTCTCTTGATTGTTCGTTCAAATCTATTAAATCGCGCACAGTCATTTTAAAAATTCCCCCAAACTTTATTTTATGTAATTTTAGCACAAATACTGTCGCAAAACAAGTAGTATTAAAGAAAAACAGCTTAAATCTGCACTTTATATTTTCCTTTTTAAAAAAGCTTTCTTCGAAAAAATCAGGACGCCTTCCCGAAGGAAAGCGTCCTTAAATTATTTATTACACATAAGGCTCGATGAAAGCATCATAATAAGCACAAAGCGCATATACACTTGCTACGCCGCAGGGCTGAAGTGAGTCGGTAGTGCTTTCTCCGCCCCATTCACCGGTGCAGAAATAGGGATCATAGTAACCATCGGAGTTCTTTGTTGCCAAAGTATCGTCGAGAACAGATTCCATCTTATCATAGAATTCGGTCTTTTCTCCGGTGGTAAGGACATATTGCTCAAAACCGCGAATGAGCCAGCCTACGCACCATGACTTATAAATAGGATTACCGTTTATCTTTACGTCGTCACCCGAACCGCTGAAACCATAGTCGAGTATAGCCTGTGCAGTCTGGTCTGCTAAGGTCTTGTACTGTGCTTCGCCAGTGATATCGTAAAGCATGCAAAGTGCGTACAACGGAGTTCCCTGATTGTAAAATGCCTTCCATGTGTTAAGACTGCCATCAGTACCCTTATTATCAAAATAGAGACCGTCGCTGTCGCGGAGAGTGCTGTTTAACCAACTAATTAATTCTTTGCCTCTGTTGAGATAATGCTCGTTACCCGTAAGCTTATATGCCCAAAGATAGCATATTGCTGCAGGACCGTCTGCACAGGTGTTTTTACAGGAATAGGATTTATCCCAATAAAGACCGCCGCCTAAAGTGCTGTCGATGCCTGTTTCAAAGAAGTTAAGAATCTCTTCGGCTTTGGTAAGATACTTTTTGTCATCAAGAATTTCATATGCATTTAAGTATTGAATTGCTACCCATGCATTGTCATCATAATAGTAGTCACCCGAATTGCCTGCTGATGCATTATAGTAAACAACGTTTGAGAAGTTGCCTGCAGGAGTGCTGAGGTCGCTCTGTACTCTAAAGCGAGCAAAGCCATTATCCAATGCATCAATATAAGCGTTCTTTATGGTTTGGTTGTCGGGATGAAAGACATAGGTGTCTGCCAAGGCTTCCACATATGAACCGAATGCCCAAACAAAGCTACCGTCGTTCGAACCTAAATCACCCTTTAAAATATGGGTATCCATGGAATAGTAATCCTCAATAATATTGAGAGTAAGCTCCTCTGCCGTATCTGCATATACATTCTGAGCAACAAGCTTGCTCTCCTGTGAGCTGTAACCTCTGTAAATCTCAAGCTCGTTTATCTTGGGACAATATTTTGAATCAGTGGCAGTATTACAGAGAACTCTGATGTAGCGTGCGGAAACAGAATCAAAGTAAACCGTATCTCCTGTGGGACCGTAGGTGTATTCTGTACCCTGAACAGCGGACCAATTGTAAGCGTCGTTGGAATACTGTACTACATATCCGCCCTTTGCGCTACGAGTGGTTTCTTCCCAACGGATGTTTACGGAACCGACTGTCATGGTTTTTCCTAAATCAACCACAAGATAAATATTACCGTTGCTTACACTTCCCGTAGCCTGCCAACCTGTGGAGATATCACCGTCGATTGCCGCTGCTGCAGTATTTTCACTGCTGTAATTGCCTGTACCGCCGTCAAATGCGCTGCCTGAGAGGGCAAAGTTGACGGTCTGCTCATGAGTATCATTATATTCGCTGTTGTAAATTTCAAATTCATAAATAGAGGGATATACCACTTTCGCGTCTACCGCAGTAATATATGCTCTGATATAGCGTGTGGTTACTGCATCAAAGCGGCAGGTATCAACTCTGTCTTCTCTCGACACTGTTTGTGACGAAACATCCGTCCAAGTCTTTCCGTCAGTTGAATATTGAATAACATATCCGTTAGTGGTTGCGGAAGAATCCGTCCAACGTATAATCGCGGAATCAACGATGGTCTGGGCACCTAAGTCAACTCTGAGCCATGCCGCGTTATTTGCATCTTCGCCTGTTGCATTGGAACGCCAATAAGATGTAATATCGCCGTCAACTGCCGCCTCTGCGGTGGTTCCGCTGTAAAGACTGTCTGCTGACATCGCACAGTTAACTGCCAAATTAAGGCCGCCTACGGGATTTGTCTTTTGGCTTGAAATTACTTCCATTTCATAAAGCTCGTAATAGCTGTATTTTGTTCCGTAGCTCTTTAATACAAGCTTAACGTAGCGTGCGGATTTATTCTCGTTAAAGCGGATTTCCTTAATACCCGTGGCACCGACGGACTCGGAGCCTACTGTAGACCAATTACTTCCATCAGAGCTTAACTGAATTTCATAACTTGAAGCATATGCTCCGCCCCATGATAATCTTACTTCAGTCAATTTTTCTTTAACGGAACCCAAGTCGATAATAACATCCTGATTTGTACCTTCGCTTGAAACCCAAAGAGTAGCTTCGTCTGCATCGTTTATATAAGAAACGTTGCTTCCCGTCGCAGTAACACTCTTGCCGGTAGAAACAACATAGTTACCCGACTGCATTTCTACTGTATAGGAAAGGTCGCTACTTACGGAAATATCATTATATGTTGCGGTAAGGAAGCCATCCTTACGGAAGCTGATATCGTAGGTGTCGGGTAAAACTTCAATAGTGGCTTTACCGGTGTTTTCATCGGTATTACGAACATATGCACCGTAGCTTGTATTTGCACCCGAAAGAGTGATATAAGTATCCGGCTCGGTGATAACATTGATTTTATAGGTAGTTCCGCCGAAATACTCTCTGTACACCGTCTGCGCAATTACCATATAACCCGAAGCGTTTCCGTGAAGTCCGTCGGGGAAGCATTCAGGCATATCTTTGGTAGCGGTATTCATATCAATGCATCTGAGTCCGTATCTTGATGCAAGGTCGATCTGATGCTGACGGATGGTGGTATTGATAACATTGACATCTGCAAAAAGATAGCTGTATGCCGTGGGGCTTGTCATAATAATAACCGTCGAGCCGTTATCAAGATAGGGCTTAATGAGATAATTATAATAGTCGTTATCATAGTAGCTGTCAATGTCGTTTCTGACATCGTTTGTACCCATCATAACAAAAACATAGTCTGCATCATAGTTAAGACTATCGTTGTACTGACTGCTACCGTACCAGAAATATGTTCCGTCGGATTCAGGTGCATATCTGACTGCCGAGCCACCCTTACCGAAGTTTTTGACTTCGTAGCCGCTGCCAAGCATTGCCTGAAGATACATAGGATAGTTATACTCATTTGTACCTGCGGTTATGCTGTCACCTACGCAAGCAATTTTGATTACGTCCGCCGCCGATGCTGTCATGGATATGTTCGCCGCAACCATTGTAACAGTAATCGACAGTGCCATTAAGAAGCTGAGGATCTTTTTCATCGGGGATCATTCCTTTCATTGATTATGAATATGCTTGAATTTTAATACATCGTTATATCAAATGGTGGAAAACTATACCAGCGAGAGTATGTGGACTTCGCCGGTATAATAGTTTAATTTTGCTTATGCGTAAACAGCAAGCTCTGCAATCTTGGGACAGTATTTGCTACTTGTTGCGGTGTTACAGAGAACTCTGACATACTTTGCGGTAACGCCGTCAAAAGTAACTGTATCAGTTGCAAGTCCGCCGTTATCACTGCCGTATGAATAGCTTGTGCCGGAAACCGTCGTCCAGTTTGTGCCATCGTTTGAATACTGAATAGCGTATCCACCCTCTGCACAGCGTGTTGCAGTTTCCCAAGTTACAACTGCCTTTTCAACAAGCGAAGCGGTACCTAAATCCACACCCAGCCAAACATTTGTCAAAGCCGTGCCGTTTTGTACTGCAGAGGAGGTTGCAAACTGCCACGCGGTTGAGGTGTCGCCGTCAACTGCGGCAGAAGCAACATTTTTAGCAGAATAGGTATTTGCAGCGCCGCTGTCCATTGCAGTGGCGGTTAATGCAAGATTCACGGTCTTGTCGATAACAACTTCAGCAGAATTGTAAACTTCAAATTCGCAGACGGAAGGATAGCTGTTTTTGCCCTCCATTCCGGTGATAACGATACGCACATAGGAAGCGTAAACTCCGTCGAAGGTTACGGTATCGATGCTTCCGTCACGTGTGACCGTCTTATTGGAAACATCGGTAAAGTTCTTACCGTCGGAGGAATACTGTACAGAATAGCCGGTGGTGGAAGCCATAGTACCCCATACGAGCTTTATGCTGTCAAACTCAACCGCAGTACCGAATTCAACACCTACGTCTGCAGGATCATCATTGCTTCCAACAGAAGCTGACTGCCAATAGGTTGAATTATCTCCGTCGTTGACGTTTGTTTTAAGAGAGCCATCCTTAACACTGTCAACCATGACGCCCTTGCCAAGCGCAAGGTTAGTATATCCGCCTATATCATCAAGGCCGAGAGCCTTGGTAATAATTTCAGCCATCTGTGCACCGTAAATTTCATGAGCAACATTTGAGGGGTGGCCGCCATCATAGCCTGTACCGCCTGTAATGTTGTTACATTTTTCAAGCTGAAGGAAATATGCATAGGTTTCGCCGGCTTCTGCGTTGACATAGTCAACAGCCGCCTGAATATCGTCAAAGAGAAGGTCTGCACCCATTGCGCCGAGAGCAGCAATAACTATAGCATCGGGAGCATCTCTGCGAACATCCTGCATCCAGCTGATATAGCTTTCCTTAAATGCTTCTTCGGTATATTCTGCACATTCCTCGGAATTGTTGGTAATAGCCGCCATATCGTTAGTGCCAAGGTTTATAATAACAACATCAGTGTCACTGTGGTCAACTGCATACGCCTGTCCCGCACGAGGATCGTAGGAGCTCCATGATTCTCTGGGTGGGAAGAGGTTGCCTGCTCCCAGACACCAAGAATTAAGACCGTTTCCGGTGTTACCGGTAGAATAAACATCTGCTCCTAAAAGACGGGCAACAACACCTGAGTATGCACCCCATGTGTATGCACTGTTAGTTCCGTCTTCATTGAGCCAAACAGCATCGCCGTTGGTGATGGAATCGCCGTAGGCTTCTATAATAATGTCTGATTTTGCATCAGGGGTGAGTATCTGACCTCCGTTTACGCCGATAGCACGAATACCGAACCAGTCAGTACCAAACCAACCGCCTGCACCAATGCCGCGGCTCATTTTCATAATTCTTATGGAGTGTTCACCGTTTGAAAGTCCCGAAGCAACACAAAGCCAGCCTGTGTCAGCTGTTACCGTATACTTGGTTGCCTCCATGGGCATAAGAGTATCCACCAAAACCATGATATCGGTAGAAGCATTAGCTCCGTCAAGCTGTGCAACATCGATATAAAAATCGGTGCCTGTAAAGTTTACATCAATACCGCTGCTTCCGTAAGAAAAGCAGGTGTAGTCATTCTGTATAAAGCTTCTGCCTAAAATTTTGACAGTATTTTCATTTACGTCAAAGGTATTTGAGGGCGCGGAGTCCGCATTCGCAGTAGTCACGCCGCAAAATACCGTAGCTGTCAGCGCCGCGCTGAGCATCATGGACAAAATTCTCTTAAATTTCATGGTAATACATCCTTTCCTAAACGGCTAAACTTATAACAGTATATATTTTTCGAAATCTTAAGTCAATATTTTTTAATAATGTTTTTTAATTTTGTTCACTTATACAAATAAAGCGTTTGATTTTTGGTTATATTTAACAAAATCATTAAGCATTTTTATAAAAATTATATAATCCAATGAAAATGTTAATATTTCAGTAGAATTGTAACTTTTCAATTAAAAGTATTGTTACTGTGAAAAAAATATGGTATTATATGTATAATTGTGATAATATGAGGAAATTTTGGTTTATTTTTTAAAAAAGGGAGGTTAGGATTTTGAGCATTTCACTTTTAGCAAATTCACCCAGTATACCTTTTGTGATCGGCTTAGGGTTAGGAACGGTATTTATCGGACTTATCTGTATTATCATTATATGCTATATAATGGGCATTGTGGTAAGACTGATCGAGAAGCCTAAGGCTAAAGCTGTGACAGCTCCTGCACCTGTCATGACGGCAGATGATCTTTCGGTCACAAACCGCGGCGAATTCATTGCAGCTGTATCTGCTACAATCGCTGAGGAAAGCGGAACAGACGCTTCCGGAATTCGCATTGTTTCTCTGAAAAAACTTTAATAATACTATAAAGGATGGTTTTTATGAAAAAGTATCGTGTTGTTGTTAACGGTGCCGAATACGAAGTCGGCGTTGAAGAAATAAAGGACGGTGCAGCCGCTGTTGCTACCGCTACTGCAGCTCCTGCTGCTGCACCCGCAGCTGCTCCTGTAGGCGGTGAGCAGATTAAGGCTCCCATGACCGGCACTATTCTTTCTGTTAATGTTTCTAACGGCGCTAAGGTAAGGAAGGGTGATGTTCTCTTCATTCTTGAAGCTCTCAAGATGGAAAATGAGATTATGTCTCCCTGTGACGGTACGGTTTCCTCCGTTAACGTTCAGAAGGGTGCTTCTGTCGAAAACGGCACGCTCCTTTGCGTACTCGGTTAAGCTTTTTAAATAAGAAAGGAAAGTTTCCATGGATGCAATTATAAACTTTTTACAGCAGACAGGATTTTCTTTAATTGCGCAAAATCCCCTCTGTCTTGTAATGATTCTTATTTCTTGTGTGCTTATGTATCTTGCAATAGTCAAGAAATTTGAGCCGTTGCTTCTTCTTCCCATTGCTTTCGGTATGCTTCTTACCAACCTCCCCGGTGCGGAAATGTTCCACGAGATCCTCTTTGCCGGCGGTCATGTTAGGTGGGAGCTTTTCGGCGGCGGAGAATATACTGCGGGGCTTGCCGAGGAGCTTCGTCAAGCAGATGTTTTAGAGTCTGTTATAAATTCCGTAGAAATCGGCAGCACAGTCACTGCAGGTCTTCTCGACTATCTCTACTTAGGCGTAAAATTGGGTATTTATCCCTGCCTCATCTTCTTCGGAGTCGGCGCTATGACGGATTTCGGTCCTCTGATTGCGAACCCCAAGAGCTTACTTTTAGGTGCTGCAGCTCAGCTTGGTATCTTTATCACCTATGCAGGTGCAACCCTTATGGGCTTTACCTCCTTCCAAGCAAGCTCTATCGGCATTATCGGCGGTGCAGACGGTCCTACAGCTATCTTCGTAACAAGTAAATTGGCTCCCGAGCTTCTTGGTCCTATCGCTGTTGCGGCATATTCCTATATGGCTCTCGTTCCCGTTATCCAGCCTCCCATTATGAAGCTTCTTACCACTAAGAAGGAACGCATGATCGTCATGAAGGAGCTTCGTCCTGTAAGTAAGACCGAAAAGATAATTTTCCCCATTGTTGTTACTGTTTTCGTAACTCTTCTTGTTCCGTCGGCAGGTCCTCTGATTGGCTCGCTTATGCTTGGTAACCTCTTCCGTGAATGTGGCGTTACGGAGCGTCTTTCAAAGACCGTTCAGAACGAGCTTATGAATATCGTAACCATATTCCTCGGTATTACCGTCGGCGCAACTGCAACAGCAGGTACCTTCCTTAACCTAAAGACTCTCGGCATTCTGGTTCTCGGTATCGTTGCATTCTCGATGGGTACTGCAGGCGGTGTTCTTCTTGCTAAGTTTATGAACCTTTTCTCAAAGAATAAGATAAATCCTCTTATCGGTTCTGCAGGTGTTTCGGCAGTACCTATGGCGGCACGTGTTTCCCAGACCGTCGGTCAAAAGGAAAATCCCGGCAACTTCCTGCTTATGCATGCTATGGGTCCCAATGTTGCAGGTGTCATCGGCTCTGCGATTGCGGCAGGTGTGCTTATTGCTATCGCGGGATAAGAAAGGAGTGCTTCTAAATGGCAAAGCTTCAAATTACAGATACTATTTTACGTGACGCTCACCAATCTCAGGCGGCAACACGCATGACGCTGGAAGAAATGCTTCCTGCTTGCGAAATGCTGGATAATATGGGCTACTGGTCCCTTGAATGTTGGGGCGGCGCGACCTTTGATTCCTGCATGAGATTTTTAAACGAAGACCCGTGGGAAAGACTTCGCGCACTTAAAAAGGCTATGCCCAAGACCAAGCTGCAGATGCTTCTTCGCGGTCAGAATATTCTCGGCTATAAGCACTATGCAGACGATGTTGTTGAACAATTCTGCAAAAAATCCATTGAAAACGGTATTGACGTTGTCCGTATTTTCGATGCACTCAATGACGAGCGCAATATGGCGGCCGCTATGAAATATACCAAGGAATACGGCGGTATTTGTGAAGCGGCTATCAGCTACACTACAAGTCCCGTTCACGATGAAGATTACTTTGTCCGCTTGGCAAACAGCTTAGAAAAGCAGGGGGCAGATACCATCTGTATTAAGGATATGGCAAACCTCTTGCTTCCTTACGATGCATACAGCCTTGTTTCCCGTCTTAAAAAGGAGTGCTCAGTACCCATTCACCTTCATACTCACAATACTACAGGCACGGGCGATATGGTATATCTTATGGCGGCGCAAGCAGGTGTTGACATAGTCGATACCGCGCTTTCTCCCTTAGCAAACGGTACTGCTCAGCCCTCCACCGAAGCACTTGTTGCAACCTTGCAAGGTACAGAGCGCGACACAGGTCTTGATTTGGCTAAGTTGTCCGATGCGGCAGCATATTTCCGTACCGTTGCGGCAAGGCTTAAGGCAGACGGCTTCTTAGACCCCAAGGTGCTTAATGTTGATACCAACACTCTTCTTTATCAGGTTCCCGGCGGTATGCTCTCAAATCTTATTTCACAGTTAAAGCAAGCAGGTGCCGAGGATAAATATTATGAGGTTTTGGCTGAAATTCCCAGAGTCCGAGCAGATTTTGGTTATCCTCCCTTAGTTACTCCCACCAGCCAGATAGTCGGTACTCAGGCGGTATTAAATGTCCTTTCCGGTGGAAGATATAAGAGCTTTACCAAGGAGTCAAAGGGTGTTCTTCGCGGTGAATACGGCCGTTTGCCCGGTGAAGTTAATGAAGAAGTCCGCAAAATGGCTATCGGCGACGAAGAGGTTATTACCTGCCGTCCTGCCGATCTCATTGAGTCTGAGCTTCCCAAATATAAGGCAGAGCTCGGTGACAGAGCAAAAAAGGAAGAGGACGTTCTCTCCTATGCACTTTTCCCGCAGGTGGCAGAAAAATTCTTTGCTTACCGCGACGGAGCAAAGGCAGAGGAGCCGCAGGCTCCCACCAAACCCAAGGCAGACGAAGTCCGAGTACTTTATGTAGACGATAAAGCTCTGTAAGTTATATTAACGCAAACAACCGACAGATTTCTCTGTCGGTTGTTTTTTATATACGCTTATTTGCGCTCCTGTTTACAGTTCCATTTCAATAAGATAGCTTATAGAACGACTGCATGAATTTGAATATATTACGCGTCCGTCCGCAAACTTAATATAGGATATAACAACATATTCTGTATCAAGCTTCTCTTCGTCAATGCAGATAATAGTATTGACAAATGCATAGCAATCAGATGCAATTGTCTCTAATCCTTCGATAAAATATACCGCAGCAACATTTTCCACAATAAGCTCGGGAGTCTGCGCTTCAAACAATTCGAAATTGATATCCGCATCATTCTTGCCCGCGGCAGTAAGCTGATCTCTGCGAACCATAAGGGTTCCTATTTCTGCAATGTCATCTCCGTGATCATTATAGAACTCCTTGTTAAAGCTGGTGACATAGCGCATATCATACATGGAGCTATCCTGCTGATTTACACGCTTTTGAGCCCCCTCCAAGAAGAAGACTGAGCGGTAATCGCTGTAAGCTTCAATTTCTCCAAGACGAACAACGCCTTTTCGCGCATCTTCAGGGATAAAAATACGGATATATTGCGTTTTTATGTTGTCAAGGATTACAACATCGGTACGACCTCTGGTCGATTTTTCAGATGCAGTATATATTGTCTCCCAATTATCATCAACACTGAAAGGATTCTCCATACCATAGGTGCAACCCTCGACCGTATTATCAATGTCGGTCAGATCAATGCTCTTGCCTTCTGCCGGAATCTGAATTTGATAAGTCGTAACGATATCTTCATTTTCGGTAAAAGTAAGCTTTAGGGTCGCTAAATCGACCTCTGTTCCAAAATCAAGACCAAACCAAGTAATGTCCTCACCGTCTGTTTGTCCCGCAGTAACACCCTTGTTTCTGGAACGCCATCCTTGATCCGCACCGATCACGCCGTCAATAGCTTCTGTGGGATTATACTTTGCCTGTTGAGCCCATGCATAAGCATACGGTGTAGCTGAAAGTGCTATGTTAGCAAGCTCAACACCGTCGATTGCAGCAGAGAGTTTGTCAATAGCGGCCTCAAGCGCATCAGCATCAGACGTATCCACAGAGCCTGCCTGCGCAATGGCTGACTGCAATGCACCCCAGCTTTCGGCAGAAACATCATATTCAATAAAGTTTACTGCTTCATCAAGCAACCCATTTAATTCATCGATCAAAGCCTGGGTATTGCTCATATTATAAACCTCAATCTCCTGAATAGCGACTACGTCACCACGGCTTTCAAGCGGTACAAAAACACGAAGATACTGTGTCGTAACTGCCTCTTCAAGGCTGAAGGTATCGGCTCTGCCCTTGTTTGAGTTATCAGGAGCAGTAACTATCGTCTGCCAAAGGGAATTATCATAGAACGGGTTATCCGCATTTGCCGCATTTGCCTCGGTTGACGGAGTGTCAAGCTTCGTGGCATCGATCACAGCACCGTCTGCAGGAATCTGGAGCTGGTAATTAATGACTGCATCCTGACCGGTCGCAAATGTAAGCTTCAGTGTATTTAACTCAACAGGCTCATCAAATACCAAGGCATACCAAGTGATAACAGAGCCGTCACCATTCACAAACTTACCCTTATCCGCACCTTTATTAGCCGTTCTCCATTCGGTAGTTGTAGTTCCGTCATTGCCGTATGCGGGGATGAAATCATTTGAAGTTCCACGTTTGGTATAAGCATATGCGGTAGCCGATAGTGCC
The DNA here is from genome assembly GCA_964426175.1 of uncultured Eubacteriales bacterium. Lineage (GTDB taxonomy): Bacteria > Bacillota > Clostridia > Oscillospirales > CAJFTT01 > CAYRPK01. The sequence continues at coordinate 27,683 of CAYRPK010000004.1, forward strand.
AGGTTTTCGGGTTCGTCTGCATTTGTAACAGTAAACAAGGTACTGCACACAGCAACAGACATAGCGAGCGATAAAATTAATGCTAATGTGCGTTTTAACTTCGATTTCATTGGTAAACCATCCTTTCTTAAAAGCGTAATTTTAATAATTACCTATTTTAAGAATATACATTTTTCGCTTTTTTGTCAAGTACTTTTTGTTTTTAATTTGCATTTTTAATTTGCAAGCAATTTTACATTAAAAATGCTTCTCACACAAGGTGAAGTGATATAGTGATGGTAGACACTTTTTTGTGTCTACTAACTATTGACTATTTCACACACAAGGAGAAGCATTTTTGCTATGCTGTTACTATTTTTGCTGCGGCACCTAATTTAAGCTTTTCAACTGCCTCTTCGCGCATCTTATATTTGAGTATCTTTCCTGCCGCATTCATGGGGAAGGAATCAACGAAATCTACATAACGGGGAATCTTATGCTTCGCCATATGGTCGCGGACATACTGCTTAATTTCATCCTCGGTACAAGCTTCGCCCTCTTTCAATATAACGCAAGCCATGATTTCTTCGCCGTAATCCTTATCCGGAACACCAATGACCTGAACATCGCTTACTTTGGGATGAGTATAGATAAAGTCCTCTATTTCCTTGGGATAAATATTTTCACCGCCGCGGATAATCATATCCTTAATTCGTCCCGTAATCTTATAATTTCCGTCAGGCAAACGTCGGGCAAGGTCACCCGTATGAAGCCAGCCTTCGGAATCTATAGCAGCCGCGGTTGCTTCGGGCATCTTATAATAACCCTTCATAATGTTATAGCCTCTTGCAACAAATTCGCCGTCAACATTGTCGGGAAGATCCTCGTTTGTTTCGGGGTCAACTATTTTACACTCAACACCGAAGATCTTACTACCGACGGTATTAACTCTGGTTTCGATGCTATCGGTTGTCTTGCTCATAGTACAGGCAGGAGAAGCTTCTGTCTGACCGTAGGTAATGCATATTTCCGACATATGCATCTTTTCTATAACCTCTTCCATAACCTTTATGGGACAGGGACTTCCTGCCATAATTCCCGTACGCATATGCGAAAAATCGGTCTTGTCGAAATCCTCGTGGGAAAGCATCGCAATAAACATAGTTGGAACGCCATGGAAAGCAGTAATCTTTTCCTTATTAATGCAAGCAAGACCCTTCTTGGGTGAAAACGCGGTAATGGGACTCATCGTAGTACCGTGAGTCATGGATGCCGTCATAGCAAGCACCATGCCGAAGCAGTGGAACATAGGCACCTGAATCATCATTCTGTCCGCAGTGGATAAGTCCATGCAGTCGCCAATCGCCTTACCGTTATTAACTACGTTATAATGAGTCAGCATAACTCCCTTGGGGAAACCGGTCGTACCGGAAGTATACTGCATATTTGCAACGTCGTGCTTATCAATTCGTCTGCGGCGCTCCTCAAGCTCAGAAACGGGAGTTTTTTCTGCCTTTGCAACAGCCTCGTCCCAAGTAAAGCAGCCCTTCTGTCGGCTGTCAGTGGTAATAATATTGCGGAGCATAGGCAATTTCTTGGAATTTAGCTTTCCCGGCTCACAGGTTTCAAGCTCGGGGCAAAGCTCACGGATTATACCGACGTAATCGCAATCCTTATGTCCGTCTATCATAACAAGGGTATGAGTATCCGATTGGCGGAGCAGATATTCCGCTTCGTGGATTTTATATGCCGAGTTTACCGTTACTAAAACTGCGCCTATTTTGGTTGTTGCCCAGAAAGTGATGTACCATGCGGGGGTGTTGGTTGCCCAGATAGCAACATGGTCACCTTGCTTAACGCCCATGGCAATAAGCGCTCTTGCAAAAGTGTCAACATCCTCACGGAATTCGGTATAAGTACGGGTATAATCAAGCTCGGTATAGCGGAAAGCATATTGGTCGGGGAATTCCTTGCACATTCTGTCCAAAACATCGGGGAAGGTTTCGTCGATAAGGGTTTCCTTAGGCCAGACGTAATATCCGTCACCGCGGTTACTTAACTGCAAGCCTTCATGTGCCTCGGTTTTATACTGCTTGATGTAGTTCATAAACTGAGGGAAAACTATAGCGGCATTATCAAGATTAGGCATCCAACGCTTTACCCATTCAAGAGAGATAAATCCATCATAGCCTATTGCGCGAAGCTCTGCTATCATCTCTGAGACAGGCAAATCTCCTTCGCCCATCATTTTATATTCGACTTCGTCTCCGTTTTTAACCGAATCCTTTATGTGGATATATTTAATGTAGCCACCGATATTTTTTACGGTTTCAGCCGGAGCTTCATTCATATAACGGTAGGGATGATGCATATCCCAAAGTGCTGCAACGAAAGGAGAAGAAACTTCGTCAAGAAGCGACTTAAGACGTAATGTATTTGCATAAACGCCGTTTGTTTCAACAAGGAGATATGCTCCTGCCTCTTTGGCGAAAGCTGCAAGCTCCTTTAATACTTCCGCGATAAAGGCATCATCAACCTCATCACCCTCGGGAGCTGCCCATTTATCTGCAAGAATACGGATATATTTAGTACCCGTCTTTTGTGCCAGCTCAATATATTTTTTGATTTCGGCAATATTTTCTTCTCGGTTTTCCTTTTCCTTAAGCGCACAGCCCGAAGCAAAGCATGAAATGCAAATTCCTGCTTTATTGAGTTTTTCGGTAGTTTTTTCAATGCGTTCCTCGGAAAAAGGTTTTGCCCCGAGGGCGGAGATATCATCTCCCAAGCCGCGAACCTCAATTCCGTCAAAGCCTACGTCCTTTGCCATTGAATAAATGTCTGTCCAAGCAAAATCCGGACAACCTACTGTTGAAAAACTAATTCTCATTTCTACAAAAATCCTTTCTTGAGGAAATAAAAAACCGTCTCAAAGAATTACTTTGAGACGGATAAATCCGCGGTACCACTGAATTTGCAACAAATCTTAGTTATCGGCTCACAGCATCGGCCGATTCTCTGCACCGTTCTTTCTCACAGTCTTCGCGGTATTGTAGCATACCGCAAATCCCAAGTCAACAAACAATCTATGAATTTTTTGGTATTCTTACCGTATATATTATGCAGTCTCCGTTATCCTCATGACTTGCCTTTGCAGGAATACCTGCTGTAACAATTGTGTCAAGTGCACGGTTAAGGGTATTTAAAACTATCCGCATATCCTTAACCACGGTAATTCCTCTGCGGCGAGATTGATTGCTTTGATTCAGATGTTCAATATATCGTTCAGCAGCTTCTACCTTTAATTTGCGAGAAATAATATAATCAAGTGCCTTGATTCTTTGTTCCTCATTTTCCACCTTTAAGAGCGCCCTTGCGTGCCGCTCGGTCAGCTGTGCTGCCAATATCCGCTCACGCTCTAACCTCGACAGTTTTAAAAGACGCAGCTTATTCGCAATCGTTGATTGCTTTTTCCCGAGCCTTGATGAAACCTCTTCCTGCTTTAGTCCGTATACCTCCATAAGACGCATAATTGCCTCAGCTTCTTCAAAAAAATTAAGCCCTGAGCGCTGTATGTTTTCAACCAAAGCAAGCACTCCCGACTGTTCATCGGAAATGTCAGTGATAATGCAGGGGATGGTCCTCATTCCGCACTGTTTTGCGGCACGAAGCCTGCGTTCACCTGCAACAAGCTCAAAGTCCAAGCCGCGGCGGCGCACCGTTATTGGCTGTAAAAGTCCGTTTTCTGCAATACTGAGGCTGAGTGCGCCAAGCTCCTCGGAAGAAAAAATCCTGCGCGGTTGATTTGGATTTGGCACAATCCTTTCAATATCAATGTTAACAAGTCTTGCTTTCATATGTATGCACTTCCTTTGATGTAGGGAAAGCAATTAAATGCAGACGTAAACCCCCATGCAGTAGGTTATGTCGTTTCAGTTATGTCTATGCACAGGGGTTGTCCTACGTCGTATTAATAATAACACAGTCTTAATGAAAAATCCGTCGAAATACGGCAGTGCTTTTCGTAGTTTTTATTTCAATTTTAGCCTTAATTTTCAGTAAAAATGCCAATATCATATTGCATTATATGACAAAAATTATTATAATACTTATTAAAATCGCATATCTCGCTAAAAATTTGAGAAGGGACAGATCAAATTGCAAAAAAAACCAAATGTAATTTTTATTGTAACTGACGATCAACGCTTTGATACTATTCATGCTCTTGGTAATCCCGATATCATAACCCCTAACCTTGACCGTTTAGCAGCAAGGGGTACGGCATTCACCCACGCGCATATAACGGGCGGTACCTGCGGTGCTGTATGTATGCCCAGCCGCGCCATGATAAACTCAGGACGCAATCCCTTTCATCTTGACGGTTGCGGTGGAAATATTCCGGATGAGCACACGACCTTAGGTCAGGCATTTATCGGCGCGGGCTATGAAAGCATGGGCTTGGGCAAATGGCACAGCGGGGTTCCGGCTTATGCCAGAAGCTTTACTCAAGGAGCCAAAATATTCTTTGGTGGCATGTGGGATCATTGGAATGTCCCGACCTGTCGTTTTGACCCAACAGGCAAATATGATAATGTTATAAATTTTGTTGTTGATTTCTTTAATAAGAATCGTCCTATGCCTCAGCACTGTGATGAATTTGACCCCGGCAAGCATTCAAGCGAGCTTTTAACTGATGCAGCTATTGATATGCTCAAAAAGAATGTTGGTAAGGAAAATCCTTTCTTCATGTATCTGGCATATCTTGCACCTCATGACCCTCGCACCATGCCTGACCGTTTTAAAAAGATGTATGATCCCGAAAAAATCCCTCTGCCGCCTAATTTTCAGGAGACTATTGATACAAACTACCCTCTCATGATTCACCGTGACGAGCATTTGGCAAAATATCCTCGCGAAAAGGATGAAATTCGCCGCCATATTGCTGAATACTACGCAATGATAACCCATCTTGATTATGAAATAGGCAGGCTGTTAGACGCTCTTCATGAGTCGGGCGAGGAAGAGAATACAATTATCGTCTTCACCGGAGATAACGGCTTAGCGGTAGGTCAGCACGGATGGCTCGGCAAAGAAGACATCTATGAGCACGGCGTCCGCGTTCCTCTTATTATGGCAGGTCCCAATATTGCAAAAAATGCTCGCAACAGTGCATATGTTTATCTTTACGATATTTTCCCGACTCTTTGCGAGTTGTGCGGTATTCCTATTCCTCAGAGCGTAGACGGCAAGAGCTTTGCTTCTATTCTTGACG